>WTKA01000045.1 GCA_011524605.1 Hyphomicrobiales bacterium
TAATACTTTTAATTCAAATAGAATTGAACAAAATTAATAGGTCCTGAGCCTAGGCTCAGGTCTAATTTATCTTGCTGTTGCTTGCTATCAATGCTTAAGCTTTATGCAAAATATTTTATATTTAGGGTTTGTTTAAGTCAGATGAATTTCATAATTAGGTCAGAAGAAAAAGGGGACGATGGCTCAATCTTGGCGCTTCATCAATCTCGTCTTGGTCCTGGCAGATTTGCAAAAACTTCCTATAGAATCAGAGAACAGGCAGATTCTGATATAATCAGCTCTTGTGTCGCTATTATAGATGGGGAAGTTGTTGGCTCTGTCCGCCAAACATGGGTTTATTTTAAGCCAAGCCAAGCTTGCCTTTTTCTAGGTCCTCTTGTTGTGGATCAAAAGTCGAGTTCTTTAGGAATTGGCCAAGCTTTATTAATAGCAGCTATTGAAAGAGCTGAAGATCTGGGAGCAAAAGCGGTTATACTTATTGGAGATCATCTTTATTATCAAAAAGTTGGCTTTGAAATCGCTCATATATTAGGCCATGCGATTGATTTCCCAGGGCCTGTTGATCATAAGCGCCTTCTTATAAAAAATATATCCCTCAAACATAATGAATTGCTTGAGGGAAAGATGACGCCTGACAATAAAAATCCTTCGCATAAATAAAGGACTTTAAATTCTTACATTTTTGTCCAAGTTTGTGTTTTGCAAAAAATCTTCAATGCACATCCTTTTAACTTTAATGATGAGCCTGTGACTGTTGCGGAGCCCGAATAGGTTTTATCTTCTTCAGGATCTGTCACAGTACCAATATATTTATCTTTACTTTCTTTGACTTTACCAATTTGTTTGCCTTGGTAGGTGCCAGTTGTTAATTTTATGCAATAACTATCATCACAGCTGCTAATATTGGCGGTCTCACCTGATTCAGTGCGCCAGTTACCAACAATTGATGCGTTTGAGATAGTTGTAAAGCTAAGTAAAATAAGGCAAGTTATGGATAGTATTTTTTTCATTTTTCCCTCCCATTGAAATGGATGTCATAATCTAAGCATAAAACTAATCTGAAGCAATGATGCCCTTACGTTAGTATTTTAATTTTTTTACAGAGTAATTATTTTGAATGAAATTGAGCTAGAAAATATTCTTTCATGGAAAGAAGATGTAATCCCTGTCTCAGTCAGGTTTGATGACCCGTATTATTCAATGCAAGATGGGCTTAAAGAAACGATATATGTTTTTTTGCAGGGCAATAGATTAAGCCAAAGATTTGTTGATAACGCTGTTTTTCATATCGCAGAATTAGGGTTTGGGACAGGGCTCAATTTTTTAGCTACGTTAAAGCTTTTTAATGAGGTTGCACCTGCAAATACAAAGCTGACCTTTTCAAGTTTTGAGCTTTATCTTCTTTCAATACACGATATGCAAAAAGCCCTTTCCCACTGGCCTGAACTTAAAAGCTATGCTGACTTGTTGCTTGAGAAATGGCCTGTAAAGTTTGAGCAAAAAGATATTCATATTGAATTAGAACGTGTCTCTTTAACCATTTATGTGGGCGATGCTAATCAAAGGGTTGATGATTTGTCTATTCCGGTTGATGCATGGTATCTAGATGGCTTTTCACCCGCAAAAAATCCCGAACTATGGACACAAAATTTGCTTAATAAGGTCTATGAAAAGACAAGTAGTGAAGGCAGCTTTTCCACCTATTCAGCGGCGGGATGGGTAAGAGAGAGGTTGGGGCAAGCAGGCTTTAATGTTGAGCGCATAAAAGGTTTTGCCCACAAAAAACATATGACAATTGGAGAAAAATAAAGCAGGCCATTCGTGAAATAGCATCTTTATTTCTCATTTGCTTTGGCCAAAGTTGGATTGATATAGTCCAAGCCGTTTTTTGGATAAAGCTTGATACTTGCAGCAAAGAAGACTATCAATTAAACCAATATTATATACAGTTAATCTAAAGGCTTAATAATGGGAAAATCTAATAAACAAAATAAATTAAAAGCGCGTTTGCCACGCGGCTTCGTTGATAGACCCCATTTTAATTTGGCGCAAACACAGCATATGCTTGCAACCATTTGCGAAGTTTACCAGCGCTATGGTTTTGACAGCCTTGAAACGCCTATGATTGAATATACAGATGCCTTGGGTAAATTTTTACCAGATCAAGATCGACCAAATGCAGGTGTTTTCTCTTTTCAAGATGATGATGAACAATGGCTTTCTTTAAGATATGACCTCACAGCGCCTTTAGCGCGCTATGTTGCTGAAAATTATGACCAGCTCGCAAAGCCTTATCGGAGTTATCGTGTTGGCTATGTATTTAGAAATGAAAAACCAGGACCAGGCAGGTTTAGGCAATTTATGCAATGCGATGCAGATACTGTTGGCTCTGCTGAGCCAACATCTGATGCAGAAATTTGCATGATGGCAGCAGATTGCATGACGCATTTAGGCATTGAACAGGGTGATTATCTCGTTCGTGTAAATTCCCGTAAAATTTTGGATGGGGTGATGGAGGCCGCAGGCCTAAACACGGAAAATGATGCGCAGCGCCAGCTCTCCGTTTTGCGAGCAATAGACAAGCTTGATCGAGTTGGTTTGCATGGGGTAGAGGCGCTCTTAGGAGAAGGCCGGATGGATGAATCTGGTGACTTTACAAAAGGGGCAGGTCTTAGCGCTACGCAAATTAAGCCCCTAATTGATTTTGTTAGCGCAGGCACGAATAGCGCTCAAGAAACGATGCAAGCATTAGAAAAAATTATTGGTTCCAGTGAAGCAGGCAAGCAAGGCGTTGATGAATTAACAGCCATGGGCGTTTTATTTGAATCGGCGGGCTATGGTGCTGATCAGATTTTAATTGACCCAAGTGTTGTCCGTGGCCTTGAATATTATACAGGGGCGGTTTACGAGGTCGAGCTCTTATTTGAAACGGTCAATGAAAAAGGTGAAAAGGCACAATTTGGCTCTGTTGCTGGCGGTGGGCGATATGATGGTCTTGTTTCTCGCTTCAAAGGTCAAGAAGTGCCCGCAAATGGTTTTTCTATTGGAGTAAGCCGCTTGCAATCTGCTCTTTCAGCATTAGGAAGAACGATAGGCGATCATGAGGAAAAAGGCCCTGTTGTGGTGCTTGTCATGGATAAAGATCAGCTGCCTCGATATCAAAAAATGGTGCAAGTCTTAAGAGCCAATAGCATTCGTGCTGAGCTTTATTTAGGGAGCTCTGGCATGAGAGCACAAATGAAATATGCTGATCGTCGCAATGCGCCTTGTGTTATTATTCAAGGGGAAGATGAGCGTGCCAACAATAGCGTAACAATTAAAGATTTAATTGAAGGAAAACGTTTATCTGAAAATATTGCAGATAACGAAACATGGCGGAGTAGCAGACCTGCGCAAGTTGTAGTTTCAGAAGATAATATGGCAAAAGCAGTGATAGAAATGCTTGTTGCACAGGAAAGGGAGCAAGGTTGATGATAAAGCCTTATAGCAAGAGATATGCAAAAGCGCTGGATTTGATCTCCACTCTAAAACCCCTATTTGACAGTCAAAATATTGCCTATTGGGCGGAGCCTGAAGTGCTGCAAGCTGCAGATTTATTTATTGCTCTTTCAGGTGAAGATATCCGTAAGCGGATGGTGTTGACAGAAAGCATTAATGGGCAACAGCTGGCTTTGAGGCCTGAATTTACGGTTCCAATATGTCACGATCTCGTGCAGGCAGCGCAGCAGAAAAATATTCATTTAAATGAAATGCAAGCGGTTGGCTATCATGGTGAAGCATGGCGCTTAAGAGAGGATCGCGAATTTGGTGCTTTTCAGCAGGCGGGCATCGAATGGGTTGTGACAACAGACGAGCACCAATCTGATGCGATTGCCTTAGAGTTTGCACTTGATGCGTGCGAAGCGCTTAATTTGCAAGGTCAGCAGCTTGTGATTAATGATATACGCTTGTTTCAAGAATTATTAGAAAGTCTTTCCTTATCACCATCTTTAAAAAATCAAATTGAGGCAACCTACAGCGCAGGGCGAGATTTACGTAGCCTTATTCAAAATATTATTGAGAATAATCAAAAAAATGAGAAAGCAATCACGTCCGCTATTGATCCTGAAGCGGCGCAAACTATGTTGCATGAGGTTTTCTCAACTCTTGGCTTAGAAAATGTCGGTGGTCGCAGCGGACATGAAATTGCAAACCGCTTTGTACAAAAAATGAATAATCAAGTTATTGATGAAAAAGCGATAGAAGAGCTTCAACAACTTGATGCTTTGCTTGCGCTTCATATCCCTTGTAAAGACGCGCTTGAGGTGCTTGATTTTATCGCTTCAAAAATTGGCAATAGCTTTGCAAAAGCGGTTGAGGCCTTTAAAGAAAAGCTTTCCTATTTTGAACAAAATAATATTGACTTAGATAAGCTTATTTTTAATGGGGAAATGCCTGCAAAGCAAGCTTATTACACGGGACTTATTTTTGCTGTTCGCAACCAATCTATCCCCCATGCTGTATATATAAGCGGGGGGCGTTATGACGCTCTTTTTGAAAAGCTTGGAGCGGACAGAACAATATCAGCGGTTGGTTGTTCGATATGGCTTGACGATATTGCAGATAATATAGGGGAAAATAAATGACATCTCCACTCATCATAGGCGTTCCTTCTAAAGGCAGGCTTCAAGATAATACCAGAGCGATTTTCTCAGATGCTGGGATGAAAATTTCGCGTCCCGGCGGCGATCGTAATTATCGGGGTGTTTTAAAAGGCATTGATAATGTCCAAATCAATTTTTTATCTGCGAGTGAAATTGCAGGGCAAATTGCTGATGGTTCTATCCATATCGGTGTTACTGGTGAAGACCTCATTCGTGAAGAAATTGCAGACATTTCAGGCAAGGCTCATTTGGTTCAAAAACTTGGTTTTGGCCATGCAGATGTTGTGATTGCCGTGCCAAGTGGTTGGATAGATGTCAGGAATATGAGCGACTTAAACGAGGTGTCTCGTCATTTTGTGCAGAAAAAAGGGCAGTTTTTGCGTGTTGCAACAAAATATATTGAACTAACACGGCAGTTTTTTGATCAACATAATATAACAGACTATCGTATTGTTAAAAGTCTTGGCGCAACAGAAGGGGCACCGGCCGCTGATCAAGCAGAATGTATTGTCGATATCACCTCAACTGGCAGTACATTAAAGGCTAATAATCTGCGGGTTATAGAAGATGGTGTCATTTTAAAGAGTGAAGCAAATCTTGTTGCTTCTTTGAAGGCAAATTGGTCGATTGAAAACCTTGAAACACTCAAAATGGTATTAGGGCGCATTACAGCGCGGCAGAATGCAAAAGAATATACGATAGTTAATTGCTATCCAAATGCTGATTTAACATTAGAAAAAATGAAAATGATCATTTCTGCACAAGCGATTCTTTTCAATGCTGATATTATCGGGCATGATGGTCTTAGTTTAAAGGTGAAGCATAAAAATGCTGTTGCTTTAGCTGAAGCGCTAACAGAAACAGGTATAACATATGTTACTTTAACTCACCCGCAAATGATTATGTCTTCTGATGTCCCTATTTTTGACGAATTAGTGGGTAAAATAGCGTGATAATCAAGTCCTGAGCCTAATTTATTTTTCCTGCTATAAGGGCACCTTTTTATGAAATTATTTGCTGTTATTCTTGCCTCTCTTGCTTTTGTTATGCCTGTGAATGCACAAAGCCTTGAGCAAATCATAGGTAAGCGCGTTATCATTGGCTTTCCTGGTTCGCAAATAAGTGATGCTTCTGTGCAAAAAGCGGGGGCTGCCTTGTCCAAAGGACATATTGGTGGGGTTATCTTGTTAGGCCATAATGTGAAGTCACCTGATCAAGTTAAAAACTTAACAAGCTATTTTCGGCAAAATAGCCCTCATTTTACGCCCTTCATTTCAATCGATCAGGAGGGGGGCGTTGTCCAACGACTTTCAAAAAAACGAGGCTTTACTGATTATCCCTCAGCCCATTGGCTAAGTAATAATAGAGAAGCAACAAGCGCTCGAAACGTCTATGAAAATATGGCACAATTTGTGCGTAGCTATGGCTTTAATGTCAATTTTGGTCCTGTTTTAGATCTAGCTATTGAGACAAGAAATCAGGTGATTTATAAAAATCGTAGAAGTTATGGCAAAGACCCAAGTCGCGTTGTTCAGTTTTCGGATGCCTTCATTGGTGCGCATCATAAATATGGTGTCGCTACAAGCCTAAAACATTTCCCAGGCCATGGTTCATCCATAGGAGATACTCATAAAGGCTTTGTGGATATTACAAAGAGTTGGAAAAGCATAGAGCTTGCTCCTTATGATCTGCTGATAAATTTAGGCTATCAAGACATGGTAATGATTGGCCATTTATACCATAGCGCTTTTTCTGATGGTCAAGGTATACCAACCTCCTTGTCCGCGAAAACTATTCGACAAAAATTAAGGCAAGAATTAGGTTTTCAAGGTGTAGTCATTACAGATGATATGGATATGGGGGCGATTACCAATAAATGGTCACGGCAGCACTCTATTATTCGAGCGTTGCAAGCAGGTAATGATATCATCCTAATCTCAAATTCAGGCCCTTATGATCCAAACTTGCCAGCGAATATCATTCATTGGGTTAAGCAAGCGATTAATGAGGGGCAGCTATCCATGCAAGACCTTCAAAACTCTTATGCAAGAATTGAGGCTTTGCGCGCTAGAATTCGATAGCTAATTAATATGGCCTTTTCTGCGGTAAATCAACATCATCAAATTTATTTATATCAATGCCATAGGCCGTTTTACTTAAATCTTTCTGCCCATCTGGTGCATATATAACTGCTGCACAAGCATTTGGAAGGCCTTGCAAGGTCATCGGTTTCCATATTTTCTTAGGCTTATCAGATGGCTTTTTAGGTTGTGGTTTTTTCGGCTTCCATGGTTCATCTGAAAGCCACCATGCTAATTCTTTACCGCATCCATCGCCTGCAGGGGGCGGGGCTTGATTTTTACATCCCTCTTGACCAGCAGGACATTTTAAGCGGACATGAAAATGGTAATGATGACCATACCAAGGCCGAATTTTGCGTAGCCAACTCCGATTATCGCTCTCTTCTATTTTACACAATTGCTCTTTTATGGCTGGAAAGACAAAGATGCGCGCCACTTCATCATAAGAAGCAGCTGTTTTTAGCAAGCTAAAATGTTCTTTGCGCCAGACTTTTGGATCAATAGAGCGTGTGCCAGATTTTAAAACCGAAACAGCGCTCATATTTTCGCGTTCCTTATAGTTTAAACGTTGCTTTGGCATTTCTTTAAGCCAAATATCTGCATCTAGACCAATTTGGTGAGATTTATGCCCTGTTAGCATGGGGCCGCCGCGGGGTTGGGACATATCGCCCACTAAAAGGCCGCGCCAATTCGCGGATATTGCAGCATCATTGCTTAATTTTTTTAAATAGCTGACAAGACTGGGATGACCCCAATTTCTGTTGCGTGAAAGTCGCATGGCTTGCCAGTGGTTCCCATCCACGGGCATGGCTACACCGCCTGCCAAACAACCCTTTGCATAGGAGCCATAGATGGATGCAGCTGTTTGACTTGGTGCAGATGTTGAGCCAAATAGTGTTTTGGCTGATGGTTCATCAGCATTTGCCGATGACAATGTAAAAAGCATAGCCACAAAAGCAAGTGGCTTTAAATGAGAGGCGCAAAAGGATAAAGGCATTTTCAATCTCAAAATTATTTTTAATATTTATAAACAATTATTACATTAATTCTAAGGCTGATGATTTAAGATACAAGGCTTATTTTAAGGCTTTTAAAGAAATTTCCTCTGGCTGCTCTAAATCATTCGGTAAAAAAAAGTCTAGCTGCAAGGGTTGGCTTGGGTCAACACGGTAGCCATCAAAATCACGCACGCCTTTTTGATATAAGACAAGATCATCAATGAAAAAGTTGCCTGTTATCTCTTTTGCATTTTGAGTAAGGACCGCATGAGCGGCATCGCCCATAATTTGAGGTGAACGCGATGCACGCATCAGCATATCCCCACCAAGCAGATTTTGTACTGCAGCGGTTGCAATTGTTGTACGTGGCCAAAGCGCGTTCACACCAATGCCCTTATTTTTAAATTCCCCTGCCATACCAAGAACACATAAGCTCATGCCATATTTGGCCATGGAATAGGCGACATGAGGTGCAAACCATTTTGGTTCCATTGCAAGAGGGGGAGAGATGTTAAGAATATGCGGGTTTTCTGATGTTTCCAAAAAGGGAAGGCAATATTTTGATAACATGAATGTGCCACGCATATTAACCTGATGCATCAAATCAAAGCGTCGCATTTGTGTTTTATCAGTAGGGGTGAGAGAAATAGCGCTTGCATTATTAATGCATATATCTATTGAGCCAAAATGATCTGCAACTTTTGTAACTGCTTCCGCAACGCTTGCTTCTTCTCTGACATCCATCACCACGGGCAAGGCTTGTCCGCCCGCCTCTTCTATTTCTTCACATGCGGTAAATATTGTACCTTCTAATTTTGGGTGTGGTTTTGAGGTTTTTGCACAAATGGCAATATTAGCCCCATCTTGAGCAGCTCTTTTAGCAATAGCAAGACCAATCCCCCTGCTTCCACCTGAAATTAAGAGTGTTTTTCCTTTTAAAGTGCTCATTTTTTCCCTCCCGAATAAAATTAAGCGGTTTCTTGTGCAAGCGCCCATTGTGTAAAGTCAGCAGATGTCACCGCATTATTGTTTTGTTGAATAAGCGCACCTATGCCATTTGCCTCACAGATGAAAGTGGTTCCAGCATAATTTGTTAGGTCTTTCAGCCAGCTAATCTGCGAGGCGGCCGCTTCATTTTTCTCTGAATAAAGGGCCGTTTGTAAAATATATGCGCTGCCTATCACTAGGCCAAACTGGCGTAAAAAACTTGTGGTGTGACTAAGTGCTAGATCAAGATTTTCTTCTTGTAACTTTTTGAGCTGGGTTGAAGATATCTTCACATTTTCCAGGGCAGAAATGATGTTTTTTGCTGAATCAGAAATTTTGGGGTCATTATGCGATTGTCCCGCTTCCATTTTGTCTTTCATTTGCTGAAGATAGTTTTCAAAACACTTGCCTTCAGATTGAGGTAGTTTGCGCATGAATAAGTCAATCGCTTGAATGCCATTTGTACCTTCATAAATTTGACAGATACGGGCGTCTCTTAAATGTTGCGCGGCACCTGTTTCTTCAATATAGCCCATGCCTCCGTGAATTTGGATGCCAGTGGAAGCAACTTCAGTGCCGATATCAGTTGAAAAAGCTTTCGCTATGGGTGTAAGTAAGCTTGCAAGTTCATGGGCTTGTTTTTTATTATCGCTATCCTTTGAAAAATGGGCAGCATCTAGAGAATGAGCCGTGGCATAGCAAATAGCGCGGGCTGCCATTGTTTTTGCCGCCATATCCATCAACATACGACGAATATCTGGATGGCGAATGATCGATGCCATTTCAGTGCGCTCAACATCAGGTCTGCCCCCTTGCTTGCGTTCATTCGCATAGCGAACAGCCTGTTGTAATGCGCGTTCTGCTATTGCTACCCCTTGGATGCCAACACCTAGGCGCGCATTATTCATCATTGTGAACATGCACGCTAGACCTCGATTTTCTTCGCCAATGAGCCAGCCGATAGCGCCCTCTTTTTCGCCAAATTTCATCGTGCAAGTAGGGCTCGCATGGATGCCAAGTTTATGTTCTATCCCAGAGCAATAGACATCATTTCTGTTTCCTAAACTGCCATCATCATTGACAAGAAATTTAGGAACAAGAAAAAGAGAGATGCCGCGGGTTCCTGCAGGGGCGTCTGGCAATCTGGCTAAGACAAGATGAATAATATTATCAGTCATGTCATGTTCGCCATAGGTGATGAAAATTTTGGTGCCACTGATTTTATAGCTTCCATCTCCTTGCGGCTCTGCTTTTGTGCGCATGAAGTTTAAATCAGAACCTGCTTGCGGCTCTGTTAAATTCATCGTGCCTGTCCATTCACCTGAGATCATTTTTGGTAAATATTTTTGTTTTAAAGCATCGCTGCCATGGGCTGAAACAGCTTCAACCGCGCCGCTGGTTAATAATGTGCCAATGCTAAAGGCTAAAGAGGAGCTATTCCAAATATCTTGCGTTGCCATGCCAAGGGCGATAGGCATGCCCTGTCCGTCAAATTCGACATCGCCCGTGATTGAATTCCATCCCGCATCACACCAAGCGTGATAGGCTTCCTTCCAACCTGGAGGGGTCGTGACAGCGCCTTCATTTAAGAGGGTGCCATGTTGATCCCCTTCCCAGTTCATAGGCGCTATATTTTCATCAGCAAATTTGCCAGCCTCTTCTAAAATAGCTGAAACTAAATCATTAGATAAATCGTCAAAAGCGCCAGATTGAATGGTTTTATCAAAGTCACCGACAGCATAAAGAAGCGTTTCAATATCTTGAACAGGTGTTTTATATGACATGGCAAGGCCTTTATGTTTTATTCTATAAAAAGTTATTTGATTTTTACCTTAAATATAAGGTAGCAGATTGCGTAGGGTCAAATGCAAGTCGTTTTTTAAGGTTGTTAAATGGAAAATATTAAAAATGCAGCCAATTTAATCGAAAAAGGGGAGCTCGTTAGCTTTCCTACTGAAACTGTCTATGGTTTAGGGGCTAATGCCTGTGACAGCGATGCTGTGTTGAAAATATATCAAATGAAAAAGCGTCCTGATTTTAATCCGCTTATTTGTCATGTTGCTCATCAAGATGCCATTGCTGATTATGCAGTACTTAAAGACTTAGATATGTTGCTTGCTCAAGCTTTTTGGCCCGGGCCCATGACACTCATCTTAGACAAGAAACAAAATACAAAAATAAGCGATTTGGTAACCGCAGGGCTTAATACGGTTGGCTTTCGTGTGCCAGAGCATCCAACAGCCCATCAATTGCTAAGTGCTGTGAATTGTCCTATTGCAGCGCCAAGTGCTAATGTTTCAGGTCAAATTAGTCCAACTAGCTTTGAGCATGTTGAAGCAGCTTTTTCCGATGCAGTATATATTTTAAACGGAGAGGCACCTAGTGTTGGCATTGAATCAACGATTTTAAGATGCCATGATCAAGATGTTGAAATTTTAAGACCCGGCTCAATCACAAAAGAAATGATTGAAGCGCTTATTGGCAGGCCTTGTTTAGAGCGAATGTCCTCTAATATTAATGCGCCGGGGCAGATGACTTCTCATTATGCGCCAAAGGCAAAGCTAATCTTAAATAATGCGCAAAATGATTCCGCAGATGGTTTTATTGACTTTGGCGGGCAGTTCAAATCCTTGCCAGAGAACATCCCTTATGTTGATCTAAGCCCTGAAGGGGATTTGTCAGAGGCAGCAAAAAATTTATTTGCCACTTTACATAAGCTAGATAAATGCGCTTCAACCATCATAGTTGCTAAAATTCCAGATCATGGCATTGGCATAGCGCTTAATGATCGGCTAAAGCGGGCGGCAGCGCCAAAGGATGATCATGCTCGATGATGTAATGCATAAAAAATTTATAGGGCTACTTGGAGAGCAAGGTTTTTTAACTGAAGCAGATAAGATGCAGCCCTATTTGCAAGAGTGGCGCGACCTTTATCAAGGGAGGGCGTTAGCGGTTGCACGCCCAAATTCTACTGAAATGGTTGCGCAAACAATCTTACTTGCAAAGGAATATGGTCTTAAAATTATTCCTCAAGGGGGGAATACTGGGCTCGTTGGCGGGCAAGTTGCTGAATCAGAGCAAGAGCATTTAATCTTATCGCTAGAGCGCATGACTAAAATTCGGGAAATTGACCCCATATCAAATATTATGATTGTGGATGCAGGGGTTATATTGCAAAATATACAACAAGCCGCAGATAAGGTGGATCGCTTTTTCCCGCTTAGTTTAGCCTCTGAGGGAAGTTGCCAAATTGGCGGCAATCTTTCCACAAATGCAGGGGGCGTCAACGTATTATCTTATGGCAATACAAGGGATTTATGCCTTGGGCTAGAGGTTGTTTTAGCAGATGGTAGCATTTGGGATGGTTTGCGATGTTTGAAAAAAGATAACACGGGTTATGATTTAAAACATCTTTTCATTGGTGCTGAGGGGACATTAGGCATTATAACCGCTGCTGTTTTAAAGCTTGTGGCTAAGCCACGTCGCTATGAAACTTTCTTTTGCGCTCTTCCAAGCCCTGATGCTGCTTTAACACTGCTAAATCAATGTAAAGAAAAGTTTGGCGCATCTCTGACTAGTTTTGAACTGATTTCAGCCTTAGGCCATGAACTCAGTATCAAGCATGCCGGGGCTAAGCGCATGATGACGACCTCTGCGCCTTGGTTTGTTTTAGGAGAGCTATCTTTGGGCACTGAAGCGGGGGATGAGGCAGATATCTTAAGTCATCTCCTAGAAGAGGCGCTTTCAGATCATTTTATTTTGGATGCTGTGCTTGCTCAGTCAGAGCAGCAACGTAAAGAAATTTGGCATTTAAGGGAGAGCTTAAGCGCGGCGCAAAAACCTGAAGGAGGTTCCATTAAAAATGATATTTCAATTCCTATTGCGCTCATCCCAAAATTTATTGAGCAAGCAGCTGTGATTGTTGATAGTGTTGTAGCAGATGCGAGGCCTGTTATATTTGGCCATATGGGGGATGGTAATTTACATTATAATATATCGCAGCCAGTTGCGATGGATAAACAAGACTATCTTCTAACTTGGGATAGTATGACAAGCGCTATTGATGTCCTTGTCATAGAAATGAATGGCTCTATAAGTGCAGAGCATGGCATTGGCAAAATGAAAAAAGAAAAAATGCGTGCGATAAAATCAGATGTTGAGCTGGAGCTAATGCAAAAAATTAAGCAAGCAATTGACCCGGATCACTTGTTTAATCCGGGCAAGCTATTGCCTTAAATTTATAACTCTGATGCTCTCATTTGCAATGTGGCTTAAGCTTTTGATTATTAAGCCTTAAAGCCTAATAATTATTCAGAGGCATCAGGTTTTAGCTTAGCAAATTCACCAGAGGGCTTATATTGCACAAGATATTTCGGCAATACTGCTTCCATAGTCACAGGTTCAATACCAAGGCCTTCCAATGTATAGCCTTTGTCTGTTGCTTCTTGGCTTACAATATTATCAACGCCAAGCAAACGAACTTGATCGGGTGTTAATTTTAAGCCGCCTGGCGCAAATTGAAGGAAATTTGCTAATATTTCACCTGCAAATTTAGGAATAGGCGCAACAATTCTTTTGCGTTCAATCATCTTAACAAGCATTTCAATGAGAGATTGGAAGCTGCTTACTCTAGCGCCGCCTAGTTCATACGTCTGACCGCTTTCAAGTTCGCCTTTGACCGCCTTAAAAATGACGCTAGCAACATCATCTACATAGACGGGTTGGAATTTAGTTTGAGCACCAACCAGCGGAATAACTGGCATTAAACCTGCTAATTTTGCAAAACGGTTGAAGAAATCATCTTCCTGCCCGAAAATAATAGAAGGGCGAATGATGATGCTATCTGGTAAATGGGACAAGACATGCTTTTCGCCTAATGCTTTTGATTGGGCATAAAGAGAATCACTATCTTCATTTGCACCAATAGCTGAAATTTGAATGATACGAGATAGCCCGGCTTCTTTTGCTGCTTTTGCAATCACTTCAGCGCCTTCATCAATAACGTTGTTGAAGGATTGATCGCCAGATTGGAAGAGGATGCCTACAAGGTTAATCACATGATCTGCGCCTTGCACTGCAGCTGCAATGCTATCGGGAAAGCGGACATTCGCTTGCATCGCTTGTACTTGACCAACACCGCCCATCGGCTGAAGAAAATTGGCTAGGTCTGGCCGACGAACAGCAACGCGAACGCGATATCCCGCACTTAAAAGTTGGCGCACCACATAGCGACCTAAAAAACCAGAACCACCAAAAACTGTAACAAGTTGAGGACGAGACATCTTATATTCCTATAATGGTATATGGAAAAACCCATAAAAAATTTACACTTAATGTTGATTATCAAGCTTTTCTCTATAAGGCAATTGTTAGAGTTGTCTCAGTGTCATGAAATTTAAAGAAAATTCGGGTATACAACGCACAAAATCTACTATAGTTACTTTAAAGTTGATAAATCAGCTTAGTGAAAGGGTTTTTTATGAAAACTATTCCTATTATAATGGCAGGAGGTTCAGGCACGCGCTTATGGCCTATGTCACGGAAATCTTTTCCAAAGCAATTTTTGCCTTTAGCAGGGGAGGGCAGCCTTTTTCAGCAGGCTCTATTGCGCACAAAAAATAAAGATATGGCTGATCCTTGGGTTATATGCGGAAAGTCTTATTCAGATATTGTAAAAACTCAAGCCGAAGAAGTTAACATAACCCTAGGAAAAATAATATATGAGCCGTTGGCTCGTAATACAGCTCCAGCGATTGGTGCTGCTGCTATGATAGCAAAAGAGGAAGACCCTGATACAGCATTGTTTATGGTTGCCTCAGATCATGTCATATCAGACGATGAATTTTATGTTGAGGCAATTAGCCATGCGAAAGGGGCGGCAGAGCGCCAATATCATGTCGCTTTTGGTCTTAAGGCTCTTTATCCTGAAACAGGTTATGGCTATATAAAATCAGCTGATACTTTAACAAAAGGCACATTTTTAATTGAATCTTTTGCTGAAAAGCCAAATATGGAAACGGCAAAATATTATGTGGATAGCGGGCGCTACTCTTGGAATTCGGGTATGTTTATGCTCCCCCTTCAGCAGTTGTTAATTGATTTAAAATCGCATTCTGCCGAACTTTATAGTCATATAGAAGGGGCTATTGATAATGGCGCTGCAACGGGTAATGAATTTTATTTAGCAGAAGCAGACTTTTCCAAATGCGAAGATATTTCAATTGATTATGCTGTTATGGAAAAATCTGAGCAAAGAGCAATGGTTATTGGGCATTTTGATTGGTCAGATTTAGGCAGTTGGGATAGTGTTTGGACGCACAAGCCAAAAGATAATAATAATAATGCATCGGCTGACGATGATATTATGATTAATAGTAAAAATTCTCTCTTACAAAGTCAAACACAACAAATAATCACAACGATAGGCTTGGAAGATGTTGCGGTTATTGCAACAAAAGATGCAATCTTAGTGGCTAAAATGGATCAAATGCAAGATGTGAAAAAAATTGTTGGCACGCTTAAAGACACAGATCCAGATAAGCTAATTTGACTTTTGTAAAAATAGAATTGTATAAAATTATTACCAATATTTTATAGAGAGTTTTTATTATTTCTACATCAAGAAAAGCCTTAAGTGACAATAGATTTATCATTAACTGCTGCTTAGATCAATTTGATATGGCTGTTGATCGATATAAGCCGGTGCGTATTATCAGTACATTAGCTGCAGAGCAAGTTCCTGCAACACCAAGCTATATGCCGCCTGAAAATCACCTCGCATTATCTTTTAATGATATATCTACGCCTATTTCTGGCATGAAGGCAGTAATGCCACATGATATTGAGCGCTTAATTAATTTTGCCAATGATTGGAAAGAGAATGAGCCAATTCTGATTCATTGTTGGATGGGGATTTCGCGTTCAACAGCAACAGCACTTAGTTTGTGTAATTATTTTCATAGTGAAATAAGTGAGATGGATTGGGCTAAGCTCTTAAGACAAGCCTCTCCAAGTGCAACGCCAAATTCAAGGATTATAAGCTTAATGGATGCGGCTATGAACAGGGAAGGCCGTTTAATTAAAGCTGCAAAATCAATAGGGCGTGGAGAATATGCGTCTTTAGGAAATATGTTTACCCTAAAAAATATTTAAACTATATATGTTTGCTATCGTCTTCAGTAATGAGACTGCTATGCTTGTCTTGATTTCTTTTTACCTGAGAAATAAAGCTTGCTAACAGCTCTTTTGGGAATATGGAATTAGAATGACTATCCTTGCGGAAATTGAAACAAGATTGAATAAAAGCTTGTTACCAAAAATGTTGGAAATTATGAATGAATCAGATTTACATGCTGGACATTCTGGTCATAAGCCTGGGCAAATAACGCATGTGAGAATCAAAATTTCTGCGCAAAAATTACAAGGCCAAACTCGGATCATGCAGCATAGGCTTATCCATGAAGTCTTAGATGATTTAATGGGCAATCCTATCCATGCCCTTGCTATAGAAGTTAAGCCGATGAATGCTTAAGCGCGGCTAACAATCGATCCTGAGCCAGCTTGCAATTAGATTTTATATTTTATTAAGCTTATTTAGACTTAAGAAAGCAAAATATATAATCGGATAGTATTTCATAACTATTTTACATTACCTTGAATTGATTATTCTTAAATTTGTAGTTTTTTGGTAATGCGTTAATGATAAAGCTAAAAAATATTTTGAAATCAAGCATGGGTCTCACAATAGGTGTAGCTCTGTTTATTACGATCATTGCTTTTGGCATTATGAGTTTTTCAGGTATTTTATCTACTGGCAAATTAACGTCACATGTTAAAGAAACAAGCCAGTCAATTTACCAGCTGAATAAATTGAATAAATTAACAGTTGTGATTGAAAATTTTTTATCAAATAATGAAGTAGAAAATCTAGATCATGTGTTGAGCGTTATGGGTGACTATAAGGAAAGCCTTCAGTCAAGCCTTCATGATACTCAGCAGGAACAAAATAAACAGCTTATCGCAAAAACAATCTTGGCTCTTGATCATCTAACGCATACGATTATCAGAGTTGAGTTTAACAGAAAGCTGATAACAAAAAATAGAGAGCAGCTTAAAAAAACATCTTATGATTTGGGCATAGCATTAACATCTAGTCTTGAAGCTTCGACGCAAATAGCTCAAAATTTATCTGACAGAAATATTGTCATACAAGGCCCTTCCATTAATTTAGCAATGGTCAATGCAAATGTGAATTCGATCAATAGTCGTTTAAACCAGCTTATGGAAGCAAATAAAAATAGCATCTATGCCGATCAAAAAAGATTGATTACTGAGATTAGTAGAGAGCTTGGAAAGCTTGCCTTTAAAACGCCTTCTAACTATAAACAAGACTTAGATAAGTTAAGAAAAAGCCTAAAGTCTATTCAAATAGATAGTGCTACTGACAGTAAAAATAATATCAATTTAATAAGGCAGAGTATTTTTAGATCAGATTGGTCTCAATTTCAATCTGCATTGATAAAAGCTTTAGCTGCTCAGCAAAGTGATAATATATATCAATATGATTCAGCAAATGTATCTGCTCGCGGTAATAATAGAGCTGTTTCTGATTTGATTAGAGCTCAAGTCAATATGGGGCAATTAGAGGCTTATACCTCTGCTTTTATTAACGCGCCAAATGACGCGCTAAGCAGTAAAATTAAAGATGCTCTTCTTGTTATTAAGGCTCGGACAAAAAGCGCCTTCAACGAGCTAGATCAAATCAAAGATAAATTAGGCGATGATCGCTATGCCTATGTAATGGAAAAGTCTATCCATGAGGATGGAGTGCTGAAGATAAAAGAAGTCATGACTTTATCTGAAAAATCTCACCCAAAGATAGAAAAAAATATAAATAGAATATTAAGAACGCATTCTCGAGTTGTTAAGCTTCAAAATTCTTTACAGTCTAGCGTTGACACTATTGCATCGAATGTTTTGAAAGCTGTAGAAAATTCAGAGCAGTATGTGCGGACTGAAGCTGAGCGTGCAATAGCTATTATGTTTTTATGTCTTCTATTTGGCATGGTAAGCTGTGTCACTGCATTTACGATTATTTGGAAAAAAGTTCTTAATCCGATTAAAAGTATTACAAATGTTCTTAAGCGTATTTCTAAAGGAGATCTAGATGTTAATATATCTACTCCTAGGCAAGATGAAATTGGTGCTATGTTAAATGCAGCAAAGGTCTTTAAAGATAATATTACTGAATTAAGACATGTTGCTATGCATGATGGATTAACAAATTTACCCAACAGAGCTGCTTTTAATCGCACAATTAAGCGGCTCGCAGAGGATCAGGAAAAATCTAAGCTAGCGCCCTTCGCAATTCATATGGTTGATTTGGACAAGTTTAAAGAGGTTAATGATGATCATGGTCACCCAGCAGGGGATGAGGTGATTATTGAAGCAGGCCAAAGAATTTTATCTTGTTTGAAAAAGGGGGATGTTGTTGCGAGGCTCGGTGGGGATGAATTTGCGATTATTCAATATGATGTTAGTACTCAGCAAGAAGTTCGCGCGCTTGCAGAAGCCGCTATTACCTCTGTCACAAAAAATATTAAGTTGAAAAATAGCTATCAAGTTCAAATAGGTGCGAGCATTGGCGCCGCTATTTTCCCGTATGATTCAGATAATAATATAGAATTAGTCTCTCATGCTGACACAGCTCTTTATGTTGCAAAAAATAATGGTCGGGGTAAATTTGAAATTTATAATGCGGACATGGACTTCCGAAGCAAAAAGAAAAAAGAATTGATAATCGATCTTAAAGAAGCGATTAAAAACCATGATTTTGTGACTTATCTCCAACCTAGAATGGATTTGCATAAGAATGAAATTTGTGCATATGAAGCGTTAATCCGTTGGAACCACCCAGAGCATGGATTTATACAGCCTAATGATTTTATTCCTCTTGCTGAGGAAACAGGGCTTATCATTGATATTGGTATGATTATTCTTGAGGATGCTATGAAAATAGCGAAGAAGTATCTACCTGGTAAGAGAATTAGCGTTAACCTAAGCCCTAATCAATTTAAAGATCGTGCCATTGTAAAAAATATTGAAAAACTTATTCAGCTGGAACAGTTTAATCCAGCATTGTTAGAGTTAGAAATTACTGAACATGCTCTTATTGAAGATGATGAGCGGGCCATAGCAGTCATGAAAGAGTTAAAAGAAATTGGTCTTTTAATTGCGCTTGATGATTTTGGTAGTGGTTATTCTTCATTTTCGTATTTGAAAATTTTCCCATTTGATACATTAAAGATTGATAGATCTTTCTTGAAGCAAGTTTCAGAGGACAAAACGAATGCTGCTATTGTTAAGTCTATGATTAGTTTGACCAAATCAATGGGCATGACAATTGTTGCAGAAGGTGTTGAAACAGAAGAAATTTTAAATTTCTTAATTCAAGAAGAGTGTGACGAAATCCAAGGCTATATTTTAGGAAAGCCTCAGCCAGTTGAAAAGCTTTTAATGGATGTACCTCAGGAAATTAGGCATTTGATAAATCAAACCGAATGCCAAGAGATTGCTTGAAGCTTATAGCTAAAATTGATGTGACACAATTAAAGTAGAATATGAAAAACAGATAATATCGCTAAAGCTAGGCTCAGGATCTATTAATTTTGTTCAATTCTGTTTGAATTAAAACTATTAGGTGGATAAAAATAAAGTAAAATCATCGTTTTTCTATTGTTGAAGCTTTATTTTTGACAAATGATGCTTTTAACTCAAACCGACTTTTAAATTAAATGGGCACTATATATTTACATAATGAATGCGTCAAAAAAGTTTGAAATTACAAGTGACCCCTGCGCTTTCTTGTCTGTTCATAGTGTGAATCTATTGGTCCAGAATGGACTAAATAATCAAGTCCTGAGCCTAGAGGCTTAAGTTATAGCTTCAAACAAATTAAAAAAGGCGACCTTTAAGGCCGCCTAATTTTTTGATTATAAGCATATATAAATGCTAAAATTATGCTTTAGCTAGGTTGCGTAATACATAATGCAGCACGCCGCCATTTTCGACATATTCAATTTCAACTTCAGTATCAATACGGCATTTAAGCTCTATTTCTTTAACAGAACCATCAGCATATTCAATCTTACAAGGAATATTTGATAGAGGTACAAGATCGCCTTCAAGTCCTGTAATCGTAACTATTTCATCGCCTTTAAGACCAAGAGATTTACGGCTATCACCATTTGTAAATTCAAATGGAATAACGCCCATACCAACAAGGTTGGAGCGGTGAATACGCTCAAAGCTTTCCGCGATCACAGCTTTAACACCAAGGAGCGACGTGCCTTTTGCAGCCCAGTCACGAGAAGAGCCAGCGCCATATTGTTCGCCGCCAAACACAACCAATGGCGTGCCCTGCTCTTTATAAGCCATTGCTGCGTCATAAATTGCTGTTTGCTCCCCTTCAGGATTAAGCGTATAGCCGCCTTCAACGCCTTCAAGCATCTCATTTTTAATGCGGATATTAGCAAAAGTACCACGCATCATAATTTCATGATTGCCTCGACGAGAACCATAAGAGTTAAATTCACTTACAGGCACTTGACGTTCAATAAGGTATTTTCCTGCAGGTGTTGTGTCTTTAAAGCTGCCCGCTGGAGAGATATGATCTGTCGTAATCATATCGCCCAAGATCGCCATAACCTTAGCACCTTCAATATTTGAAATTGTACCAGCTTCTTGGCTCATGCCTTGGAAATAGGGAGGGTTTTGAACATAAGTTGATGCTGCAGGCCAGTCATATGTTTTCTGCTCTGTTGTCTCAACGGCTTGCCATTTTTCGTCCCCTTTAAATACATCAGCATATTTAGATTGGAAGGCTTCACGTGTTACTGTTTTTTCGACAAGCTCTGCTACTTCTTGAGAAGTTGGCCAGATATCTTTCAAGAAAACATCATTACCGTCTTTATCTTGACCAAGGGGGTCTGTTGTCAAATCAATATTCATATCCCCTGCAAGAGCATATGCAACAACAAGAGGAGGGGAGGCAAGATAGTTTGCGCGCACGTCTGGACTAATACGACCTTCAAAATTTCTGTTACCAGAAAGCACAGAAGTGGCAACAAGATCGCCCTCATTAATAGCTTTTGAAATTTCTGGCTGTAGTGGGCCTGAATTACCGATACATGTTGTACAGCCATAACCAACCAGATTAAAGCCAATTGCATCTAAATCATCTTGTAGGTCTGCAGCCTCAAGATAGGCAGATACAACTTGTGACCCAGGTGCTAAAGATGTTTTAACCCAAGGCTTACGATTTAAGCCCAGCGCACGTGCTTTGCGAGCAACAAGCCCAGCGCCAATCATAACATATGGGTTTGATGTGTTGGTGCAAGAAGTGATAGAAGCGATGACAACTTTGCCTGATGACATTGTATAGTCTTCACCTTCGACAGCAACTTCTTTGCCTTCTTCACGCTTGAAGTTTTTCTGCATTTCATTTGAAAAGGCCGATTTTGCTTCGGTTAGCGCTAGATAGTCCTGAGGGCGTTTTGGACCTGAAATAGCAGGCACAATAGTGCCCATATCAAGCTCAAGCGTGTCAGTATAAGCTGGAGCATAATCAGCATCGCGCCAGAAGCCATTTTGTTTTGCATAAGCTTCAACAAGGGCGATACGATCTTCCTCGCGACCTGTTTGATGGAGGTAACGTAGCGTCTCGTCATCTATAGGGAAGAAACCGCATGTTGCGCCATATTCAGGTGCCATATTAGCAATTGTTGAGCGGTCTGCAAGGGGAACGCGATCTAGGCCTTCGCCATAGAATTCAACAAATTTACCAACCACACCTTTTTCACGAAGCATTTGCACGACTTTAAGAACAAGATCCGTTGCTGTAGTGCCTTCAACCATTTCACCTGTTAGCTTAAAGCCGATAACTTCAGGTACGAGCATTGAAATAGGTTGGCCAAGCATTGCAGCCTCTGCTTCAATACCACCAACACCCCAGCCAAGGACCGCAAGACCGTTTACCATTGTTGTGTGGCTATCCGTACCAACAAGCGTATCAGGATAAGCAACTTCTTCGCCATCAACTGTGTCAGTCCAAACAGTTTGTGCCAAATATTCCACATTCACTTGGTGGCAGATGCCTGTTCCAGGGGGGACAACGCGGAAATTATTAAATGCGTTTTGACCCCATTTAAGGAATGTATAACGCTCCATATTGCGTTCATATTCGCGGTCAACATTCATTTGGAATGCGCGTGGGTTACCAAATTCATCAATCATCACAGAGTGATCAATAACAAGATCAACAGGATTGAGCGGGTTAATTTTCTCAGGATCACCACCAAGAGCTACAATACCATCACGCATCGCTGCTAAATCAACAACTGCTGGCACGCCTGTAAAATCTTGCATAAGAACACGAGCAGGACGATAGGCAATTTCTGTTGAAGAGCTTTGTGTTTCTAGCCACTTTACAGTGTCAGTGATCATATCTTTTGTGACAGATTTGCCATCTTCATAGCGAAGTAAATTTTCTAGAACAACTTTTAATGACACAGGCAGCTTCGTTGCGCCTGTTAAGCCATTTTTTTCTGCTTCAACAAGTGAGTAATAAGTATATTCTTTGCCGCCAACAGTTAATTTTTGTTTGGCACCAAAGCTATTTGGATGAGATGTTGCCATTTCATTATCCCCTTAATTTGTTTTCTTATAGATTTTTCCATAAGCCAATGAATCGGGAAAGTGCTTGGTCAGGCTGAAAATGATGAAAATTGTTCACGCGAACTGCTATGCCTCATTAGCAAGTGTTGCTAATCCAAGCATACACGCTTCAATCACCATATTTCTCCAATCACATAGATATCATCTATCTATGATGAGTGATCATATCTTGATACTGATAAGCACTTTGCAATTTTACGTGGCCGGGTAGTGACCCGAAGCGAATAGCATTTAAAACAAGCTATGCTTCACGTGGTCACTGTATAGCCTCAAAAAGGTTAATATTTCAAGATGTATTTAATCTTTGTCCTGAAATTATCTTACCCGCCAATATAGGCAATTCTAAGCAGATTAGTTGTGCCTGGTGTGCCAAAGGGAACGCCTGCAGTAATGATTATGCGCTCTCCAGGGCTTGCAAACCCGCCTTCTGTGACTGCTTTACATGCCTTTTCAACCATATCTGTTTCGCTGATAGCATCAGAAGTCACAACCGTGTGTAATCCCCAAACTAGAGTTAAGCGTCTTGCAGCATGAATACAAGGTGTCATCGCCAAAATTGGCGTTTGTGGACGCTCTCGCGCCATACGCATGCCCGTGCCACCTGATGATGTATAGCAGACAATTGCATTAAGCCCTAATGTTTCAGCAACTGATCTTGCTGCCTGAGAAATAGCATCAGCGCCCGTTGCTTCAGGCTCTGCTTGTTGTGATGTTAAAATTTGACGGTGCAGCGGATCTTTTTCGATGGATTCTGCAATTGAATTCATCATACTCACCGCTTCATTTGGGAAATCGCCCGCTGCAGATTCTGCAGAAAGCATGATCGCATCAGCGCCTTCAAAAACAGCTGTAGCTACATCTGATACTTCTGCTCGCGTTGGAACCGGTGATGTAATCATCGATTCAAGCATTTGAGTTGCCACAACAACTGGCTTACCCGCACGCTGAGCCATTCTTACAAGGCGTTTTTGAACACCTGGAACTTTATAAACGGGCATTTCCACGCCCAAGTCACCGCGGGCTACCATGATTGCATCTGAAAGTTCAATAATTTCTTCAATATCTTGAACAGCAGAAGGCTTTTCGATTTTAGAAAGAATACCAACTTTGCCTTTACAAAGCTTGATTGCTTCTTCAACATCAGAAGGTCTTTGTACAAAAGATAGGGCGATCCAGTCAGCCTTTGCAGCAACAGCGGCTTTTAAATTTTTGCGATCAATATCTGTTAAAGCGCCAATCGGAAGAACTGTATCGGGGAATGAAACGCCTTTACGACTTTTTAAAACACCGCCAACAATTACGCTTGTATGGATATGGGTTTTCGTAACAGAGGTAACTTTTAATTTCAGCTTGCCATCATCGAGTAAAAGTTCGTGACCTTCTTTAATTGCATCAAACACTTCAGGGTGTGGCAGGTGAACTGCTTCAGAAGTGCCCGGTAATTTTTCTTTCATTAAAGAAAATTGGCTGCCATTTGCTAAAGAAGCGGACTCTTTTTCAAATTCTCCAACGCGATATTTAGGGCCTTGCAGATCGACTAAAATAGAAATAGGTCGGCTAACATCATGTTCAATTTGACGAATAACAGAAACTAAACGGTTCATTTCATCAATGGGCGCATGGCTCATGTTAATGCGAAAGCAATCTGCGCCGCAATCATATAAAGATTTAATTTGATCATAATCATTTGAAGAAGGGCCTAGCGTAGCTAAAACCTTAACACATCTTTGTCGCCGCATCATAAAACCTATTTTTCTGAAATTTTTTCCAATATGCCTTAGTCTAGGCAATTTAAAAAGCATAAATGATACATTGACTAGATAGTATCATTCTTTGGTGAAAATTTAGATTAATCATAAGAAATATAATAAATTCTTAATCGAAATTATGGGTTTTTACTGTCATCATCAAGCCGGATTAACCAATTTGTTTTTTCTTTGGTATCAATTCGTAAAAAGCCTGCGGTTTCCCAACCTTGTTTTGTGCAAGTGATATTTCCTCTAATGGTAAAGCTTTCTGGCTTAACGCACATTTGATGATCGCCGCTCCATTCACCACCTAAATCATAATCAATGGCGTGAAGGTAATAATATTGTGAAACAAGTTCTCCTGAAAGAATAGGTTGGCATTTTTCTGGCTGAATATTCCACCAGCCTTCCGATCCCCAGCCATTATCATCTTTATATCCAATAGATACGCCAATACGGCTTGATGTTTCATTGCAAATAACAAGATCAGCTTGACTAGAAGCTGTTAATGAGAAGAATATCGCTATAAAAGCAGATAGGCCATATATATATTTATTTTGCACTTTTATTGAGCTCCGCATCTTTTATTTAAATATCTTCTTTTTTAAAATTTTCAGCTTTAATAGCATTATCGAGCAAATATTGCTTATAATGTGACAAAAACTCAGCTGTTCCTAATATCATATGGGAAATTTTAAAGTTTTTTCCGCTTATTTTCAAAGGCGCTAAATCTAGCATATATGATTGACCGCCAGCTTCTTCCAGAATTACTTTTGCAGCTGCAATATCCCATAAGGCGCAAGCTGTTGTTAAAAAACAACCCTCTGCTTTTCCATCAGCAATCATGCAAATACGCATGGCTAAAGAGGAGAGGTAGCTAATCTTATAATTTTGTAAAAATGGGGATAGGAATTCAAAGTTACGAATTTTTTTGCGGGCATAAACCTTTAAATCTTGTGGTGTTTTTTGTGGGCTTATCTGCAGCCGTTCCTCATTTATAAAAGCGCCCTTGCCTTTTATCGCGCTAAAAACCTGGTCTCGTTCGGGGTTGTAAATAACCCCTAAAACGGGCTCGTCATTACGCAAAATAGCGATGGAAATAACCCAGTGATTATTATTTTCCATAAAGCCTCTGGTTCCATCAATAGGGTCAAGACACCAGCTATAGCAGGGTTTTTCATTGCTAGCTTGTGCTATTTTTATACGGGCAGCTTCATGAAGATCGGGCTCTTCTTCGGAGATCCATAGATAGTCGGGACGTAATTTTGTTAGCTTTTCTTTGCATAGTTGATTAACTGCATAGTCTGCTTCTGTTACAGGGGAGTTATCTTGTTTATACCAGCTTTTTAATGACGATTTTGAAATATTTGATGCAATCTCACCTGCTGTCTTCAACACAGATATAATTGTTTGCATATCTTGTGATAAACGTGAAATCTCTATATCCGTCATATTTTGCATATTTAATGGCTCATCGCTTATGATATCAATAGAAGCACTTAATAATTAATCTGAAAAGATATCGATTGTGTTTAATAAGGTGTCGTTAAGTGAAATTATTAGGTAAAAATATAAAAAATCACAAATATTTTTTATATAAATTTTATAGATAGATTCATATTTTATTTGTTATAGCTCAAAGATAACGCCTTCTTAACCAGAAGTTTTAAGTCAATTCTTTTGTTTTGCTGCCACTATCATAGCATAAAAAAAATAAGTGAGTTGACAGTGGAAAGCATTAGTTTAGAGGAAAAAGGGGCTCAACAACTCCCCTTAGAGATACATCCAGAATTTGTAGACAAGGCCTTTCAAGGTGTGTTAGGGCTTGGCTATTCAAGATGCCATTCAATGTTTAGTATTGAGCAAGGCATTGTAACAATCACGCCGATATCAGGCGGGGCAGATAGCGTTGTGCAAATTCCGCTCAGCCTATTCTATGGCGTTGTTTTAAGGCCTGAGGAAAATTATGAAAATGGCGAGGAATGCGTTTCTTTATATATTGTAATGGATGATATGAATATTGCTATTCCTGTCTATCATGGGAAAAATACAGAGCAACTTTTACCTCTTTGGTATGATTGGCAAGAGTGCCTTAGCCTTGAGTTGATGGTTTCAGATAAAAATGGCGTAGTAACGCAGCTTGCCCATAATTATTCAAGTTTAATGTATAATGAGCCTCAGCCAAGGCGTATGTGTCCTGCGGTTAAGGCGAGACGATTACATGCAACCCGTAGAGATCATTTTAGACAAACAGTTTATAGACCACAGAAGTCTGAGGTTATCTCGCTCTCTCAAAGACCATCTTCATAAAATAAACAGTCCTATCGAAATTGATAGGGTGGTTTATTATCTATTACAGAAAGTAAATTTATCGTCTTTTTGTCTATAATTTAAATTTGAAATGGACATTGTGAGTTCTATATGTCAATAGAATTTCGTCTGCTGTCGTAGCTCAGGGGTAGAGCACTTCATTGGTAATGAAGAGGTCGGCGGTTCAATTCCGCTCGACAGCACCATTTTAAATGCTAGCATGTGGTTCATATCTAGCCTTTTTAAAGTTGTTCCTGAACCGCCTTATTTTATAGTGCTATTTTCGTAAAACGAAAATAGATGGTTCAATTCCGCTCGACTAAAGCCTTTGCGCTAGCAAATGCTTAGCGGCAGGCGATTTTCGTTAGAAAAACGCCGAGAGCTTTATTCAGCACCATTTTAAATGCTAGCATGTGGTT
>WTKA01000053.1 GCA_011524605.1 Hyphomicrobiales bacterium
CAAGTCCCATTTCAGAGACAAGTATTTTTATTCGAGCTTTATATTTATTATCGCGTCGCCCGTGTAAATTATAAACACGCAGCATACTATCAATCGTTGGTAAAAGCTTTTCTAGGGTTACAGCTTCTTCAAATAAGACGGCAACGCGCGGCGTACGGCCTTGTCCGCCGCCAACCCAAATATCAAAAACAGGATCACCAGCTTCATTCACTTTAGCCCAAATGCCAATGTCATGATATTTCATCGCGGCTCTATCTTCTTGAGCACCTGTCACTGCAAATTTAAACTTGCGCGGTAGATAGGCAAATTCGGGGTGTAGCATTGACCATTGGCGAATAAGCTCGCTGATCGGGCGTGGATCAATCCATTCATCAGCAGCAACACCTGCAAAAGCATCTGATGTTACATTGCGAACGCAATTGCCAGATGTTTGGATGGCATGCATGCCCACTTCAGCTAAATGATCTAAAATATCAGGAATATCACTCAGTGTTGGCCAATTATACTGAATATTTTGGCGTGTCGTAAAATGTCCGTAATCTTTATCATAATTTTTTGCAATAAAGCCTAGCTTGCGAAGTTGCTTTGAAGAGAGAACCCCATAAGGAACGGCAACACGCAGCATGTAGGCATGAAGTTGCAAATAGACGCCATTTTGCAGGCGCATAGGACGAAATTCCTCTTCACTGAGGGCGCCAGATACACGACGTTCAACTTGATTTCTAAATTCTGCTGAACGTGCTTTTACAAAATCAGCGTCAAATTGATCATATTGATACATAAGTTGAAATCCTATTGGATAGTAATAGTTAATATATTTTAAGTTTAAGCAGCTTGGCCTGATTTTATATGGTTGAGTATGCTTGGTCCTTCACAGCGGCGCAGCTCTCTTAACTCCACAGGTTTAAATTGCCCTTCTTGCTCTTGAATGAGAGGTACAATATATGCGCCAACAACGATATTGTTTTTTTCTTCTTTTTGACCAATTTCTACGAGTTTTTTTTCAGCATTTTCATCACTAACAACGAGTGCATCGGTAAAATCTTGTGTCCATGCTGCTTTCTGCCCCCAAAAAACAACATCTCCGTTAAGAAGGTCATTGGCAGTGAGTAGAAAATGAGTAGGTTTTTGCGATTTACGAGACATTTTATTCCTTATTTATAAGAAAAATACAGTGAGATAGACTTGTTACATCAAAAAGGAAGCAATGCATAATTTATAATTCTAAACTCACTGTATATTTAAAAATTCATCCATTGTAATAAGTTGTGAAATAGTGGTATAAGGAAATTATATTCCTTTTTTTAAGAAAATAGGGAAAAATTTAGAAATTTGCAAGGCGATTTCTAAAATAAAAAAAATATATTTTAAAATAGCTCGATTTTCAAAATTTTTTTTTGATTCAAAATAGGAGGGAGGATAAAGCTTATGTTAGATGCATTAGATCAAAAAATTCTTCGTATCGTGCAAAATAACGCATCTTTGCCTTTAGAAGATATTGCAAAACAAGTGGGCTCTACAAAATCACCTGTTTGGACAAGGCTAAAGCGCTTAAAAGCAGATGGCTATATTGAGCGAGAAGTCGCGATTTTAAATTCAGAAAAACTAGGTTTACAAGAAACTTTCTTTGTTGCCGTGAAAACATCGTCCCATTCTGAAGAGTGGGTTGATAAATTTTCAAAAATTATTCAAGACATGCCCGAAGTGATGGAAGCTTATAGAATGGCCGGCGAAATTGATTATTTGCTCAAGGTAAGGGTGAAATCAACATCTGATTTTGACCGTTTTTATAAAGATTTAGTTGCAAAAATCGAACTATTTGATGTTACATCTTGGCTTTCTATGGAGAGAATGAAGGAAACAAATATTTTGAAATTCTAAAGGAGCAATGGTTCAATTTTATTTATCAAGGTGAAAAACGCTTTCAATAAGATTGACTTTGCTTTACTGTATCATTTAAACGTATATTTATAAGAGTTTGGAAACAAAGCATTAGCACATATAATGAATATCAGTAATGATATGTTTTTAAACGTATAGCCAATCCTTCTAGAGGCGCATTTATGCAACTTTATTTGCCAATTGCTGAAATATCAGTCAATATTTTTGTATTGCTGGGTGCTGGCGGTGCTGTAGGATTTCTTTCGGGCATGTTTGGTGTTGGTGGTGGTTTTTTGATGACGCCTTTGCTCATCTTTATGGGTATTCCCCCCATTGTTGCTGTTGCAACGGAAGCTAATCAAATTGTTGCTTCTTCTTTTTCAGGCATTGTTGGGCATTGGAAACGCAAATCTGTAGATGTAAAACTTGGTCTTATCCTACTTGCGGGCGGGATTATAGGATCTTTTATTGGTGTTGAGCTTGTAAAAATTTTACGGACGATGGGTCAGCTTGATCTGGTTATCTCTGTTCTTTATATCGTATTTTTGGGTATTATTGGCGTTTTAATGCTGATTGAGAGTGTTAAAACAATGTTCAAAGCCAGGCAGGGCGGCACAACTTCTTTACGTAAAGCGGGTGCTCATACATGGCTGAATAGATTGCCTTTCAAAATGCATTTTTACAAAAGCAGGTTATATTCTAGTATTATCCCCATTTTATTGTTAGGCATATTAGTCGGACTATTATCAGCCATCATGGGGGTAGGCGGTGGCTTTATTATGGTGCCCGCAATGATTTATCTTTTGAAAGTGCCAACTAATGTTGTTGTGGGGACATCCCTATTTCAGATTTTAATTATGACATCTTTCACGACGATATTGCATTCAGTGGAAAATCAAACGGTTGATGTTGTTTTAGCGCTGTTACTCATGATTGGTGGTGTTATTGGTGCGCAAATTGGCGTGCGCGTTGGGTATAGGCTTAAAGGTGAGCAATTACGTGCCCTATTAGCTT
>WTKA01000139.1 GCA_011524605.1 Hyphomicrobiales bacterium
CAAGTCCCATTTCAGAGACAAGTATTTTTATTCGAGCTTTATATTTATTATCGCGGCGACCATGTAAATTATAAACGCGCAACATACTATCAATCGTCGGTAAAAGTTTTTCTAGGCTAACAGCTTCTTCAAATAAAACAGCAACGCGCGGCGTACGGCCTTGTCCGCCGCCAACCCAAATGTCAAAAATTGGGTCACCTGCTTCATTCACTTTTGCCCAAATGCCAATGTCATGATATTTCATTGCTGCTCTGTCTTCTTTAGCCCCTGTCACAGCAAATTTAAACTTACGGGGTAGATAGGCGAATTCAGGATGGAGCATTGACCATTGGCGAATAAGCTCACTAACCGGGCGTGGGTCAATCCATTCGTCCGCAGCAACTCCTGCAAAAGCATCTGAGGTCACATTGCGAACGCAATTGCCAGATGTTTGAATGGCATGCATGCCCACTTCAGCTAAATGATCTAAAATATCAGGAATGTCGCTAAGAGTTGGCCAATTATATTGAATATTTTGGCGTGTCGTAAAATGCCCATAATCTTTGTCATATGTTTTTGCAATATAGCCAAGCTTGCGCAGCTGCTTTGAAGAGAGAACGCCATAAGGAACAGCGACGCGTAGCATGTAAGCATGAAGCTGAAGATAAACGCCATTTTGTAGGCGCATGGGGCGAAATTCTTCTTCACTGAGGGCGCCAGATACACGGCGTTCAACTTGATTTCTAAATTCTGCCGAACGCGCTTTTACAAAATCAGCGTCAAATTGGTCATATTGATACATAAGTTGAAATCCTATTGGATAATAATAATTAATATATTTTAAGCTTAAGCCACATGGCCTGCTTTTATATGGTCGAGGATGCTTGGTCCTTCACACCTGCGTAGCTCTCTTAATTCTACTGGCTTATATTGTCCATCCTGCTCTTGAATGAGAGGGACTATATATGCGCCAACAACGATATTCTCGTTTTCTTCTTTTTGTCCTATTTCTAAGAGCTCTTTCTCTGCGGTTTCATCACTCATTACAAGAGCGTCAGCAAAATTTTGTGTCCATGCTGCTTTATCCCCCCAAAAAACAACATCTCCGTTAAGAAGATTATTGGCAGTCAATAGAAAATGGGTCGGTTTTTGCGATTTACGAGACATTTTATTCCTTATATATAAGAAAATACAGTGAGATAGAGTTCATATATGAAAAAGGAAGCAATGCATACTTTAAATTCTAAACTCACCGTATATTTATAATTCATCCATTGTTATAAATCTTGAATTAGTGGTATAAGGAAAATATATCCCTTTTTCTGAGAAAATAGGGAAAAATTTAGAAATTTGCAAGATAGCTTGTAAAATAAAAAAAATATATTTTAAAATAGCTCTATTTTCAAAATTTTTTTTTGATTCAAAATAGAGGAGAGGATAAAGCATCATGTTAGATGCATTAGATCAAAAAATTCTTCGTATCGTGCAAAGTAACGCATCTTTACCTTTAGAAGATATTGCAAAGCAAGTAGGCTCTACAAAATCACCTGTTTGGACAAGGCTAAAGCGCTTAAAAGCAGATGGCTATATTGAGCGAGAAGTCGCGATTTTAAATTCAGAAAAACTAGGTTTACAAGAAACTTTCTTTGTTGCCGTGAAAACATCGTCCCATTCTGAAGAGTGGGTTGATAAATTTTCAAAAATTATTCAAGACATGCCCGAAGTGATGGAAGCTTATAGAATGGCCGGCGAAATTGATTATTTGCTCAAGGTAAGGGTGAAATCAACATCTGATTTTGACCGTTTTTATAAAGATTTAGTTGCAAAAATCGAACTATTTGATGTTACATCTTGGCTTTCTATGGAGAGAATGAAGGAAACAAATATTTTGAAATTCTAAAGGAGCAATGGTTCAATTTTATTTATCAAGGTGAAAAACGCTTTCAATAAGATTGACTTTGCTTTACTGTATCATTTAAACGTATATTTATAAGAGTTTGGAAACAAAGCATTAGCACATATAATGAATATCAGTAATGATATGTTTTTAAACGTATAGCCAATCCTTCTAGAGGCGCATTTATGCAACTTTATTTGCCAATTGCTGAAATATCAGTCAATATTTTTGTATTGCTGGGTGCTGGCGGTGCTGTAGGATTTCTTTCGGGCATGTTTGGTGTTGGTGGTGGTTTTTTGATGACGCCTTTGCTCATCTTTATGGGTATTCCCCCCATTGTTGCTGTTGCAACTGAAGCCAATCAAATTGTAGCCTCTTCTTTCTCAGGTATTATTGGACATTGGAAACGCAAATCTGTTGACGTTAAACTGGGTCTTGTTTTGCTTGCAGGCGGCATCATTGGATCATTTATTGGCGTTGAATTGGTAAAAATATTGCGGACAACAGGTCAGCTCGATCTTGTCATTTCTGTCCTATACATAGTATTTTTGGGGATTATTGGTGTTTTAATGCTGATTGAAAGCGTTAAAACAATGTTTAAAGCTAGAAATGGCGGTACAACCTCCTTACGAAGAGCAGGGGCGCATACATGGCTTAATAGATTGCCATTCAAAATGCATTTTTACAAAAGTAGGCTCTATTCAAGTATTATTCCTATTTTGTTGTTAGGTATATTAGTTGGACTTTTATCAGCGATTATGGGCGTTGGCGGCGGGTTTATTATGGTGCCTGCTATGATTTATCTTTTGAAAGTGCCAACCAATGTTGTTGTGGGGACATCCCTATTTCAAATATTAATTATGACATCTGTCACAACAATATTGCATTCAGTGCAAAATCAAACGGTTGATGTTTTTTTAGCACTTTTACTTATGATAGGCGGTGTTATCGGTGCGCAAATAGGCGTGCGCGTTGGGTATAGGCTTAAAGGTGAGCAATTACGTGCCCTATTAGCTT
>WTKA01000007.1:0-8121 GCA_011524605.1 Hyphomicrobiales bacterium
TGTTTATTGATCCTGATGGAATATTACCACAGCCTATCCCTTCTAAGAGCCTCTAATCGATTGTGCTTATAAGGCAACGCATATCTTATCATTTAGGATAATTGTACATTTCATGGTTCATACTATCGTACGTACCATGATAAATACATTAAAAGATATCATGATACGTACGAAACATGATATCAACGAGAATTTTTATAATCTTCCCATAATTTCAAGAACATTTTTGATTTTGCCCCTTTGGTAAAGCCAAAAACCTCCCCTGCTTCGCGACCAAATTCATCAATAACAGATGGCGGGATCATGAATTGTATGCCTTTTGCCTTTTCAACCTCTGGCCTTGTATCCTCATTAATAACGGATTTTTTCTTATTGCGTTTTGGCGGCTCGCCTTTTTGGGCTGCCTTTGGTTTTCCTAATGCTGATAGATTAGTTGACATTATGCACCTTCCTTTTCCGCAACTTCTGCTAACCGATTAATGATTGTTTGTGCGACCGATTCAGCTTTTTCATTGAGGGATTGAAATGAAGTTTCAGATACAGTTTTACCAACATCATGCGCTTTACCATAGGCAGTTGAGACGGGCAGGTGATTTGGTAAGACGGTGTAATCCGTTTTTGCAAGATATTCAAAAGCGGCATTGGCCTCTGACTCACTTGTTGTTTTAATCAAAACAAAAGCGATTTTATCTTCACTAACGCCCTTGTCTGCTAAATCATTGGCAAGATCAACGGCGGGGCGCAAATCATCTTTTGTTTGGCCAGAAGGAATAATGATCAGATCACTAGCCTTCGCGATCTCTAATGTTTCCTGAGAGGCATGGGGTTTGCCATCAAGAATATAGGCATCAAAATTGCTCGTATCTTTTAGGGCTGTTTTTACATTGCGATAAACCTCTGCACGGATATCAGGCTCAATATTATTTTCAGCCCGGTCTGCTGCCCATTCAACGGTTGTTTTTTGTTGTGTATCCAGATCAGCTATTTTAACGGCATAACCGCCGACTGTTAGCTCTCGTGCAAAAAGGCGTGCAATAGTTGATTTGCCTGCGCCACCTTTTTGCGAAACCATCCCAATAATATATGTCATATCTCTTTCTTCCTACTATTCGTACGAATCTACGAACCATGGTTAATTGGTAACATGGAAAATATTTTTAGGAAAGGCATCGTACGAATAATGATAACAATTTTTCATGATAACAATGAAAGATGATAGCTACGTTCCATGATACGTACGAATTATTGCCTAGGTTTTTTGCAAGATGAAAGATATAGAATATTATTCTTAATCTATAGTATCCAAGTAATTACACTTATAATTATATTATTTTTTAAATAAAATATAATATAATTATTCTATAAATATGAAATTTCAGTATTTAACCATAAATTCCAGTATTTAACCATAATAAATTTAATAATTGTAAAAATAATTATTTGTTATATTATTTTATTATGGAGTAATACTGATGAATAATGTTGAAAAAGCTTTACTTTTATTGTCAGGGCTTAGTATTAAGTCTGGATATAACGAAAAATCATTAAAATATAGTCGCGTTGGCGTGGCTATATTTAAAGATTCAGTTCCATTAGCAGACATTTATGGGCTGGGTTTGCTGAATTTAAACTTGTTAGACGAATTAAATGAGTTTTTACAAACCACCGAAGTGAAATCACGCAATTTATGCTATATCACTGCTCGCTATTATATGTTGACAAATCCAAGCGAAGCCACAGAGCATTTACGCACTTATTTAACTTATGAGTAAGACATATGAAAGATATTAATCTCAATAATTTACAACAATCTAACAAAGCCAATGTCACGCCTCAAAAGGGCTCAGACTCAACAAAATTACCAGCCAATTATTCCTCTGCAGATGGTGCTAAAAATGCAGATAAAAGTTCTACGCCTAGAAGTAAACTTGATCAGTTTGAAAAAATTCTGGCAAAGACACTCAATGAAGGGGATAATGATGAGCTTTCTGCCAAACGCAGATCGCGTTTTAAAAGCCGCAGAAGAAGGGCAGGGGACAGAGGCAGTGCTGAAACAACAAACTTAGATCAAACGGAAGCATCTGATGACATTGTTGCACGAATAGATCCTGTTGACGAACGCGAAGCTAGTCTCCAGCAACAGCAAGATAAATTTATAAATACTGTTAAACCCATGAAAAAGGAGGCTCAAATCTCCAGCTATGTAATAAATAAACAATTTGCTGATCTTACAAATATATTACATAAGCATGGTGTAAAAGATAAGTTTGAAGATCCCGGTATCTCAATCAATCATAAGGTCATGCGGTTAATGAGCACGTAAACTTTGCTCCTACGCCTTTGTGTACATAAAATTACTTCAGATGGCTCATTTTAGGCAATCTAACAAAATAGTCCTGAAAACCGTTGGGTGCTGATATGAAGCATGCTAGATCCAATGTCTTGGCTGATCAATGTAGAACTATAGTTTGGAGAAATTTCTACACTTTTTAAAAGACCAGTCAAAGACATTGAATCTGATATAGGGGAAATGAGGGATCTCTTTATTTTGATGCCTTTCATTTTCCCATAGGGATACTTCAATATGAAGATATGCTATTCACTCTTCTCTTTATTGTCATTTTTTTACCTATAAAAACTATAGCTTTATTTATATCTATGAAGAAATACGGAAAATTTATAATAGTAAAATTTCGCTATAAAAAATAAAAGGCCTAGGCTCAGGACCTAAGGTAGGCTATCAATCAGCATTTGATTTTCATATATTTGTTCATCTGATAATATGCCCTGATAGGCGATTTTAGCTGAATCATAACGGTCTGAAATAAGTTGAATGAAGGCAAAATTTTCTCTAAACTTGCGCTCATCTATATTGGTTTTAAAGACTTGTGCCATTAAATCCAGCGCCTCATTTGCCTCGCCTGAAAAAGCATAAGAAAGGGCAATATTATTCCATACTGGCATATAATTTTGATCATAAGTTAAAGCAAATTGATATTCCTGCCGAGCCTTTTCATGCTTGCCTTGCAGGTCATAGGCCACACCAATGCCATTATGAATAACAATATTATTTTCAGTATTTGTCGCGTTTTTCAAGGCATTTTGGAAATGGAAAATTGCTTTTTCAGGCTTGTTTTGCGCTAATGCTACCCGTCCTTTGCCGATAAGGCCTTCGATATATTCCCCTTGCGATATCGCGCGTTCATATTCGATATTAGCTTTAAGATAAATGCCTTGATCATAATAGCTCTGTGCCAAAGCTAAAGCGGCATCTCCATTATTACGTATATTGGATTGGACGTCGCTTAAGATTCTATTGCCAATTTGTCTTTCCCCATTTTTGATAATTTGCTCACCAATTTTGATTTGAGAACGATAATGATCTTGCATTGGGGCTTGAGTGCAAGCCTGAAGCAGGATTGTCAGACAAAAAAAAGCTAACCTATAGAGTAATTGAGCAGGGAAATTCTTTTCCATGTAAAATACCGATTATCATAAAAAGACAAACCAATACACGAAAACAGAAATGGTTATTACCTAAAGTAAATTATAAGAATATATAAATCATATTAATGAATTCTAAATATTAAATAATAAAGGTTTAATAACCTGCTTTTCAGTGACGGAAAGAGGCCATTACAAACTTATTCATGCGGGAAATTCTTTCATCATCTTTCGCTTTGCCTCGGCTCTTGCCTGCCCTTATTCACATGATTAATAATAAATTATATTACTATAACATGGTTAACAGATAGAAAGGATCAATATATATTAAATGAGGTTTTCATGCCGTACAGTTATGAAGATGAATATGGCAATTATGCTTTAACAGATATTACAAATCATGCTCTTAATTATATTGAAAACCAAGATTATGACTATGATGATTATAAAGAATTCAACGATAATTCTTTTAATAAAGTATTTCAAGAAATTGGCGCATCTCTTGATAATGCATTAGATTTTTATGGGCAGGACAGCGCTCAGCTACAAAGCCAAGATATGGCGCATCTACTCAAAACCCTATCAACTGCTGTTATTGACGAGCTTTTTGAGGATTTTTCCAACTTTGGCAGCGAATTTTTCCCTATGCTCAATTATAATCCCGGCACTGAAGAGGCCAATGATGCGGTCAGTGAAGAGGATAGGTCTGGGTCGGGTTCTTCTTCATCTTCTCGTTTTTTCACTGATAATGAAGCTGAAAACAGGGCATTAGATGAGCTTAATCAGTTTAAAGATAGCGCCCAAAGCCTACCAAATGGAGATCTCAAAGACAATATTATTGGGTCACAGGATCTTGATGATTTAGAAGATGTAAGCGATATACTTGCTGATAAATCTGAAGAGATGACCGAAGAAATTGAAAATTACCAGGACGTGATCACTCAAGCCATGGAAGATAATAATTATCTGCTTGCTTGGTATTATCTTCAACAACTCTCTGCCCTTAAAGAACAAAAAGAACAAATTGATGATTTACTCAATTATGCCAATGAGATTTTAGGCAAAGATCAAGTTGAAAATAGTAGCGGTTCGAGCGGCTATAACGAGGATAGGGGACGTGAGCAAACTGATAGTCGAGAAAGCAAGGATGATAATGATGATGATGACTTTAACTACGATGATTTCAAAAGGGACTATATAGATAACGAGGGTCAGAGCAGTAAAGAGGACGATAGTCAAGGAGGCGAGGATAATAATGATGATGACAGCAATAACGATGATGACAACCATGGCGAGCATGTCGACAAAGATGACAACGCCGCTGATGATCATGATGATGATAACGATAGTGACTTTAACTACGATGATTTCAAAAGGGACTATATAGATAACAGGAAAAATGACAGTGACACTGGCGCAGAGACTGGTTCATCTGCGAATATGGACGGGCCAGAGGGCGACTTTGATCGAGAAAGCCTTGATACTTGGAATTTAGGAACTGTCTATGAAAATGAAGAGACAGGTAATGCATTACACATTCAAGACCCTACAAGCTATAAAGATGAGAATTTTTATGTTGATGAGGATGGCTATCTCAATATGAAGGCCGGTGTGGAAGGGGCAAGAACCTCGAGCGGTACCGATTATACCCGAACCGAACTGCGTGAATTGGATGAAAATGGCGATAAGGCAGCATGGAAGTTGGGCCCAGGCGAACGCACGTTAGATGTTACCATGCATGTCGATGAAGTTGCTACCAAAAGTACTGGCGAAGAAGGCCGTTTGATTGTAGGTCAAATTCATGGCGAGGATGATGAATTAGCACGATTATATTATGATAATGGCACGATGTATTTTGAAAATGAAATCGCCTATGAAACTGGTGATGAAGAACGCTTTGAGCTGCTAAATGCCGATGGTGAGACCCCTGATATAGAAAAGGGCGAAGATTTTAGATATCAAATCAGCGCCGATGAGGATTATCTTACAGTGACCCTTTATGCCGATGGAGAGGAATATAGCGGAAGATCTAGAATTCATGATGACTGGATGGAAGATGAATTCTACTTTAAGGCTGGTGTTTATAATAATGTAAGTGATGAAAATGGCCATAAAAATGAAGGTTCAGGTTTTTCTCAAGCCTCATTTAAATCCATCGAATTATATTAAAAGTTGTGCTCAATTTTTGTATTTTCGTTGGATTTCACCATTGATATCCAGCCAAGCTAATCAATTCGTCTTAAGCTACAATTAACTGCCTAAAGTGCAGCGCAATGGCTGAATCGATCCCAAACCATAATTTATTTTAATTTTGATTAGCTCTAGCTCAAGGCAAAAGCAAGGGGATGGCTATCCTATTATTTATCTCCCCCCCTTTTAGCCTCTAGGCTCAGTATTTTGCACTTGTTTTGAAACGCATTGCCCATACTTGTTTTGGCTTTTTCAAAACGTTCAACTATTCTTCCAAAGGATATATTTATATTCAGCATAAGCGCCTGAATATATTGATTGCTACCACTATCGCAATAATTAAGCTTAAATATAAGCCCAAATCCTCCAATATTTTTCTATAAATTATAAAAACTATTTAAAATTACTGAATATATTTAAGTATTAACTATTATTATTATTGATTAATTGCTGCAATTTTACTTAGTAATATCAAAATATTACTTCGTGATTATAAATATTGTATGTATAAAAAAGATTAAGACTTTAATTTAAGATAAATATTTAAAATTTGGAGAATTTAATGGATTTATCAACAAACTATGGACTAGGTAATGATGCGGCTAGGGATGCGCGGAATAATCAAATTTTACTTGATAGAATGGTGATGAAATCATCGGCAGAATCTGCACGAATTGCTGCAGTGCAAATGCGTCAAGCCGCGACGCAAGCCCGGATTAGCTCAGACGCCGCCATTGATAGGGCAAGACTAAAAAATACCAACCAACATGTGACAGACATGGCTGCAGATACGGTTAAAACCATGAAAGATTATCGCGATCAAATGCGTTCAGCAATGTAAGGAGTTTCAAAATGGATATTTCAAATATAAACCCTATAAGTACAGCTGGATTTGAAGCGCAATTATCCGCGGCTCGTCAGCTGCCGGGTCAACTATCGATGCCAGCGATCAACACCCATACGCAACAGATGTCGCAGCTACAAAATAATTTATTAAAATATGATATGGAAACAACTCAATCCGCTTTGAACCAAACCAATGCAATGGAAATGGAAAATATAGAGCTGAGCTTTGCTCGTGCCTTTGCCAATAATGCAACCAGTGAAGCAGTTGCCTCTTTGAGCTCTCGATTTCAACTTTTGAGTAAAATCACCCAAGCCCTTTCAAGTTAAAGGGACAAACTGGTTTAATCCTCAAATTTTAGTCAATGAAAGTATGATGACATGACAGATAATACCAATATTGATCTTGCTTATAATCCCGCCATTCAAATGCTCCTAAGCAATGAGCTAATAATGAGCCATCTTCAATTACCAGCAGTTAATCAGCGGATACGTTCTAATAAGAACGAATATAAAGAATATGATTTCGTCAAAGATCTTGAGGCTCATCTAGAGGTCTATTTTGTCGGCCAATCGCCATCCTCTGCACCATTAGTAGATAACCAAGATCAACAGATGATTATTGAAGATCTCACTGCATTTGATTTTAGTAATTGGTATGAAATGGGTGATAATGAATGGCAGTCACTTATTGCCCAGCAGGTGGCTATGCTCCCTGATAGCGCATATTATTTTGAACAAATCAACAATACTTCCCTTTATAATATGCCAGAACTTTCCCATTTTATCCTTGATAAATTAAATGGGCTACATGATTTAGCACAACAATTAGATGATGAAGATGTTTTAAAATCAATGTTGATTAATATTGACCGATTTGAAGACATGATGGCGGTCTTAAATGTCATTCAAACCCTTGCTCCTAAAGTACAGGAACGATTGGACAATTATCTACTCCTAGCGCAATCGGCAAGCAATAGCGCCATTGGCGATTTATATTATCAAATTGCACAACAAGCAGAAAAAATTGATCGCCTCTATCAAGAAATATCAGAAAATGTATTTCAATTTTCCCAAATGATGATTAATTCAGTAGCTGCCAATATATCTAACTCTCAAGAAGAACAGAGTACACTTGAACAGTTTAATAAAGAATTTTTTGAACTTGTTGAAGAAAATAGTGACATGCTTGAAAATTTGCAAAATTATACTAATTACACCGAGGGATTTAGTACAATGAATGCAGTAGAATTATTTTATGACAGCCTAATGCATGAATTGAAGCATATAGAAAACGAGATTTTGGCGCTAACAACCATGCTGAACCAATCTGATTTAGATGAAGCATCTTATGAGCAGCAAATGTCTCAAAAGGAAGGGGCTATTAACTTTATTAACCACCTGATTGATACAAGTAAGCAGGCTATCGAGAAAATATCATCCCCCTTTTATGATCTTAATGCAGGACTAAAATTGAGTTTTTAGTCTTTTACTGCAAAGCTCTCCCCCTTTTATGGGGGAGATGTGGCTCAAGCATAGATAGCTAAAATCGCCCCAAAGAGTTTTAACTCTTTTACCCCTTTCTTATCGCTCAAAAGCTGTTTCACACCATGTCGATGATTCTCTTTTTGATGAAAATACGCT
>WTKA01000007.1:8221-26759 GCA_011524605.1 Hyphomicrobiales bacterium
GCTCAAAAGCTGTTTCACACCATGTCGATGATTCTCTTTTTGATGAAAATACGCTCACTGAATAAAGCCTTTGCGTTTGTAAAACACCAAACCCGTCTTTGTTGGTCACTATAGATCCTAACAGGTGCATAGCTTAGGTGGATTTGATTTTCTCAAAAATTGACAGCCGTGCAGAATTGTAATTTTTTGCATCAAAACAATATGTTACTTTCTATGAGAAATAGATAAAACCTAAAATAAATCCATATGATAGTATCAAGATTTTCATATAGACTTGCGCCATCAATTAAAAGTTATATTTAATTAACCATAATTTTGTTGTAAATCGCTCCAATTTATAATAGTAACATTTTTAATGAGCTATATATGGATATATCGATATTACTGGAACATTAAATGTTAAATATTATAACGCCCTTAGATCCTCTTGAACGGCCTTTTGATGAAATTATCCTTAGCCATGGGGAACTTATTTCAGACCGGCTCAATTTATTACGGCAAGAGCAATATACATCCGATATCCCAAAACCCCTCAGACAATTTTCCCTCGCCGAAGCATCTTATTTCTTAGGCGTCACCACATCGAATATTAAAAAGCTGCATCTTGAAGGCAAAGGCCCAACCCCAACCACATCCGCTACGGGACGACGTAGCTATAGCGCTGATCAAATGTTAGAGCTGCGTAACTATCTTGATACCAATGGACGCCCAGGGAAAAAACTCTATATGCCCGTCCGGAAAGATCATGAAGATATGCAGGTCATCTCAGTGGTCAATTTTAAAGGCGGTAGCGGCAAAACGACAACCGCATCTCATCTTGCCCAACATTTAGCGTTAAAGGGGCATCGCGTATTAGCAATTGATCTTGACCCTCAGGCCTCATTTACGACATTATGCGGCATTCAACCAGAGATTGATAATATTGAATCGATTTATGAATGCTTGCGATATGATGATCAAAGAAAATCTATTAAAGACATTATCCACCCGACCAAATTCCCTAACCTTGATATTGTTCCAGCAAATCTTGAATTGCAAGAATATGAATATGATACACCTGTCGCGATGGCCTCAGGTCAGTCAATGGAAGGTAAGTTGTTTTTCAATCGGATTAAACAGGCGCTCAAAGATGTAGATGATGCTTATGATGTAGTGGTGATTGATTGCCCGCCGCAGCTGGGATATTTAACGCTAACATCCCTAACCGCCTCTACAGCCGTTTTAGTCACCATTCATCCGCAAATGCTCGATGTAATATCCATGAGCCAATTTCTGCTCATGCTCGGCGGCATTATGAAGACAATAAATGAAGCGGGGGCTCAAATTGATTTGAAATGGTTTCGATATCTTGTAACGCGCTATGAACCAACAGATGGGCCGCAAAAACAAATGGTTGGCTTCATGCAAACACTCTTTCCTAATCACATACTACAAGCCACGATGGTCAAATCAACCGCGATTGCTAGCGCTGGTATCACCAAACAAACCCTTTATGAAATTGACCGCTCTGAATTCACCCGCTCCACCTATGACAGAGCCTTCACTGCCTTAAACGCGGTTAATGATGAAATCACTGATTTAATCCATAAGGCGTGGGGGAGAGGATAATGAGCAAACCATCTATTCTTGACAGCCGTGCAGATTTGAAATTTTTGCATAAAAAACAGTTTTTTAAACTCAATTTAGGGAGCATAGTTTGGCACGCAAAAATCTATTAAAAAATGTCATCTCTTCCCTCGGTGAAGAGCGCAACATTCATCCACAGAATAGTTATGCCCTAAAAGGGGCGTCCGCAAAAATGAAAGTGACCCTTGAAAGCCTTGCAGAAAATGCGCAAAAGGTGATGGATGGGGAAAATATTGTTGATATTGATCCGGAAAAAATAGATGCTTCATTTATAAAAGATCGATTAGCAGGGGATGAGGAAGCTTTTCAAGCGCTGAAACAATCGATGCAAGAGCGCGGCCAAGACACCCCTATTTTATTGCGTGTTCATCCTGAAAATCCTCAGCGCTATATGGTTGTGTTTGGTCATCGCCGTTTGCGTGCAGCGGATCAATTGGGCCGTCCTGTAAGGGCAGTCATTAAACAACTTGATGATATTGAACATGTGCTTAGCCAGGGTCAAGAAAATGCGGCCCGAGCTGATCTGTCTTTTATTGAAAAAGCTCTATTTGCTCGTAATCTACTAGAGAAAAACTATCCCAAGCAAGTCATTCAATCCGCCTTATCTATTGATGCTACGCTGCTATCACGCATGCTCTCAATTTCTCAAAAAATACCACAAGCAATCATTGAAGCCATCGGGCCTGCGCCGGCTGTGGGGCGGGATCGATGGGAATTATGCAAGCGTCAATTCATTGCTTATCGACATAAAAACAAGCTTTTAGATCATTTAACTCAGGATAAATTTAAGGCTATGGGTAGCAATGAGAGATTTGACTTTGTGCTCGATCTTACCGCTAATAAAACAAGTCGATCTAAAGAAAAGAAGATTAAAAGCCAGTCGTATAAATGGGCACCTAAAAACCAACTATCCCCAAAATATCAACCTCAAGGTATAATCACACGAACAGGTCAAAAATTTTCTTTGTCTTTAAGCACCAATCAGGGGCTGGCTTTCGGAGAATATATTTCAAATCAATTGGATACGCTTTACGAAGCTTTTGAGAAAACACAAAATGAGAGGAATGACAAATTATGATTGCCTAGATCACAAACCGCTTTTAATGGGTTTTTAAACCCTTCGCTTTTTGCCAAATGCAAAAATGCGGCGCAAAAAATTATTCAATAAAAATTTAGCGCAAAAGAAAAGCTCCCTACCTAAAAGATAAAGAGCCTCACTCATAACCATCACTTATGGTGTAGCTCTTTTCTAAATTTGTGTCAATATAAATTCGACCTTGGCGTCGGGGGTAATTTCTTTTGTCTTTTTATAAAGTTAAAGGACACACAATGATTTATTGTGGATGGCGTAAACCAATCACTAGCTATGAGCAAATTGAAAAAAATGTGGAAAAAGGTCAAAGCCTTGATATACCGAAACATAAAGCCCTTGTATCTTTAAAAAAAATCGCCCACCCCCTTGGGCTAAAGGCACAACAAATATTGTTACTGGACATATTTGCAGCCCTCAGCGCTGCTCAAGATTGGGAGGGGGGACAGCGCCCAATAGTATGGCCGTGCAATGAATATCTTATGCAGCAAACTGGTTTTTCTCTCTCTGCCTTACGTCGACATATACGTAAACTTTGTGAATTAGGCATTGTGTTTATGAAAGATAGCCCCAATGGCAAGCGCTATGGACGACGCAATGCTAAAGGATATATTATCGAGGCCTATGGGTTTGATCTTTCCCCAATTGCAGCGCGAAGCACAGAATTTGAGGCGCTATTCACTCATTTGCAAGAGCAAAGAGCCAAAGAAAAACAAATAAATACTCAAATTACCTTAACCCGGCGTCAAGCCAAAGCAATAATTAATATTGCACTAGAAGAACATAAAACAAAGCTGGAAAAAGGGCAGGGCGAGAATAAAGAGCTTAGCAAACAGCAAGAAAAGATACAAATCGCGTATAGCGAAGATAAAAATTGCAATGATCACTTTATGACTAACAGTTTATTCCATCTCAACACGGAGCTTGATAGTCTTATTTCCTGTCGTCCATCCCCATCAAGCTCTTTTGAAACGCTTGCTCAATATCTCAAGCAATTATCAAACTTACTAACCAATATTAAAAATATTTTAAAAGAGAAAGTATCTAAGGCAAGTGATATCGATAAGATTAAAAAATCACAAAATAACGATATATTACACCAAAACCAAACAGGTCAAATTTATAAAAAAATGGCACCCAAGCATGTCAAAACCGATACCCACATACATACTACAAATAAGAATAAATATGTAAATAGTAATAAAAATGCCTACAATTCTCACAAACAAACATATACAAACTTAAATCAAAAAAATGAAATCACTCAAGTTTATAAAAATCAAATAAAAGTAGAAAATAAATCAATATCAACTTTTAGCAATGCTATTAAAAACTCAACCAAAAGGACATTTTTAGCCCCACAAACATTTCTTAACGCTTGTCCTCATTTTAAAGAAATGGCCGAAGGATTAGGACATGAATGCCCAAATGATTGGACAGAAATCCATACTATAGCATCAAAAATAAGTCTAATTGCTGGGATTCCAGTGGAATTATGGCACATAACCAATCATAAACTTGGTAAATATCAAGCAATTTTATCCATTGCATTGATTTATGAAAAATTAAATAATGGGCAACTCAAGTCACCACAAGCCTATCTTAACGCCATGATCAAACGTAGTGATAGCGGTAATTTACACCTTATGCGTAGTTTTTATGGTCAACTTTCAAAATCAACATACTGCCAAAGATGAAACTATATTACACTTCTCAAGAAGATAGGCAAATCAACATGAAAAAGAAAAATATATTATGCGGTTTCCAAGGCTCTTTTAGCATTTTGAACCATAATATCGGCATGACGGCGCCCACTTGAATTTTGAAACCGTTCATCTTCAAGATAGATTTGTCCTCTTTTTACAAGCTCTTCATAATTTTTCATTTTGTTGAGTAAGTATAAAGACATAACCATGGCATCTTCTGCTGAATAACGCGCTTTAATTGCTTCATCCTCTTCCAATACTGCAAAAGCCTCTTGAGATTTTTCAATTGAATCAAGATAAATTGCATGAATAATAGAATAAGATGCATTTTCTGGAGAAATTTCCTTTAAAATTTCCAAAATTGGTAAAGCTTTTTTGCCTAACCCTTTATGAGTTGCCATCAAGCATAGGTTGCCAAGAACATAGGTATCTTCTTCCTGCACAATTTCTTCATAAAAATTATCAATTATCATAATTCTATTTCCTTATGTTCAGTTCCATCAAAAATAGTAATGCCATTTATTGAGATATCAACAAGGGTGAGCCCTGGCTCTATTTCTCGTCCTAATTTAATTTTTCGGCCCGTATCTAAAATGATATAGCTGTTATTTCCTGCCCAGGCAGCGCTAACTTTTTCTTGAATATTCTCAGCGCTGGTTAGCTGGCTATGGATGAATTTAACAGTTTTAAGGCCTTCAATATCCCCTAGAAGCGTTTTACGTATCGTCTCTACACGGTCATCACTTTCTAGCATGCCATCAACTACAAGAGCTTGTTTGTCTATCTCATGAATTGTCAAATCACCTTCAAATTGAGATAGGATAATTTCAGCACTTTGTTTGATTTCATCCCCTAAGATAAGACGCGTTGAATAGGTATTTGAATAAGGTAGCAACAAGGTATCGATAAGGAGGCGGTCTGCATTTGTTTTTGCGTAAAGGGTTAGCTGCGTTTTTCCCTCATGGGCTTTAGCCTCTAAAACGCTAAAACCGTAGGTTTCTAGTCGCTGGATAATGTTTTTATCCATATCCGCGGCAATAGCTGGGCTTTCTACTGGTTTATTGCTGCCAAAATTCGCGATATTGGTAGCATTTTGCTCCATTAAGCTAGCATTAGCTTGGTTGAGAGATGTCGTTTTCGGTTCTGCAAAAATAATGATGCTAACCAAACCAATTGCAGTTGCTGCGCCTACAACTATTGGCATTGGTATTTTTGCTTTAAATTTTTTAATTATACTGACTAATGGCGCGAAAGGGGATTCTTTGGATCTCGTCTTTTTCTTGGTTAGAATATCAACTCCTGGCTGGAAATCCAACTGAGCTTGATTTTCAATATTCTCATAATCTGCTTGATTTTGAGCTTTTATATCCTCAGGAGGATCTGATTGTATAGCTTTTTGAACAAAAATATCACTAACAATTTCAATTGAAAGACCGCCTATGTCTAATCGGTCATCACTGCGCCATTGTTTTTTTGAAACAGTCTCAAGCTCGCCACTATCATCCTGAAAAGGGACGAATTCAATATGAATTTGATCTTCTTCTATTTCTAAATAGAAATGTTCACCTCGAACTTCAGGGTGAAGCAATACCACATCACACTCAAAATTTGAGCCAAATAAATATCGACCAGACGATAGCTTTGTTTCCCTTAAGGGACCAGCTTGATTGTGAATTAAAACATGCGCAATAACAGTCATTTATAAAATCTTCAAATCTTCAACTAGCTCGATACTCTTATCAAGAGCTTCCAGATATTCATCAAAGAAGGCACGTTCTTCTGGATTAATATCACTAAATGATAGTTTATTGATCAAATAATTTCGTCTTGATTCAATATAGCTTATGATCGCAGATGGTCCTCCTAATTTATTATCCTTGATAATTTCTGAGAACTCATATCCTTGGTCTTTAAATGAATAGCTATTTTCATACATGTTTCTGCTCAATCCTATCTGAACGAATATTATCGCATTCCAAACTATTGAATATTTTTTTTACATTAATGTTATTAATAATTTCCAATTAAGAGCTATTTCATTTTTCCTATGATGGAAGATAAAATCAAAAATTAATAATATTCGATATTTTTATTTAATAAATTCAATGATTTAGAATGATTAAGAAAGATCATAATTAAATTCTATAAGACTATAAAATATTTTCTCTGCATGAATAGAGTTACGAAATGAACCGAAAAATCTAAACACACTTTTAATTGTTAGAAATGGAGACGGCATAATGCCTGTGCAAGCAGACACATTAGGAACTGGTGTTGGTGAGCTCACCTTAGCAGCTGCCCTTGAAGTTGAAACAATGATGGATGAGCAAAACGCCGCCAGCGCATTAAGCTTTGCTGATACAGCCATAGCCCAAATGATATTCAATGATACTGAACAACAAAAAAGCGCTGACGGCGCTATGTCACGCTTAGCAACTAAAAATGCCAAGCAGTGGGCAACGGATTTAGTTGCAGACTCAATTAAGGCGATGAGTGATTATCGAGATCAAATTCGAGGCGCAATCTAAATAAATCTAATCAATTAAATAAAAGGAGAATATTATGATTGGTGGACTTATGAATATGGGCATGAGCCTTCTGGGCGGCCTGGGCGGTATGATGAGCGGCGCTGGCGGCATGATGGGCTCTCTTAGCGGTGAGGCGTCTTTAGCGGCAATGGGAGCTGCTCAGGCATCTAATAATGCTGAGATGACAGCCCAAACCATTAGTAGCATGAATCAAGCTAACGATGAAGCGATTGATCAGATGCAGTTTAATGATGAAATGGCAGCAATGAAACAGGATATGCAGCAGGTTCAATCAATGGCGAATGCTGTAAAAGATAATGCTCAAGATGCTGCCGCAAATAATGCAGAAAAAGCAAACGCATATAACGATAAAATGCGTGATCTTGTGTAATCACACGCAATTTATCACTTGATAAAGGAAAAGTTTAATGTCTGAGAACACTGTTAATACGTCACAAGTCCTTGGGACGGCATCACAATATGTAGAAAATCAAGATTTTGATTTTAGTGATTTTCAAGAATATCAAGAAGATCCTTTTGGAAAATTAAATGAGGAAATAGGGGAGGCTCTTGAGTCAATCCTATCCTTCTATGATATTGAAAATTTAGATGCCGAATTAATGAGCGGCTTATTAAATGTTCTTATCCCTGAGATGACTGAGAAGTTTGAGGAAGAATTTGCCGAATTTGAGGATGAAGGCTCAAGCAGCTCAAGCAGCTCAAGCAGCTATGATAGCGACTCAAGTAGCTATAATAGTGATAGTGATAGTGATAGTAGTTCAGATGACATTGTACCAGGCAGTGAAGAAGATAACTATGGCCATCATCATGTTGGCAGCGGTGATTTAGATGCGCGTGGTATAGACACAGCAACCTTTAATAATAAGGTCGATGATCTTGATTCAAGTGATCCGCTTTATACTGATGCAATGGAGACCATTGGGGAACTGCAAGAAGAGGCTGCAAACTTCCCTGATGGTCCTTTAAAAGACGCGATTATGAATGCGGATGGGCCTAAAGATCTGCCAGAGATATTAGAATTATTACAGCTCTATTCTGGTATATTTGAAAAAGAAATCGAAGAGCTAAAAAATAATCCGCCTGCTGATATGACAGATGAAGAGGTCGAAGAAGCAATTGCATCGCTTGAAGAGCAAAAAGAAGTCTTCGATAGTATGGCAGGTGATGTCAGCGATGATATTGAAAATATTATGCAGTCCAACCCCACATCAGATACAGATAGTACGAGTGGTACAAGTAGTACGAGTGGTCCAGGTTCAGAATTTTTTGATGATGACAATAATACATCTTCGGGATCTGGCTCTGGTGGCAGTACAACAATGGACGACTATAAGTCTGATATGCAAGACTTAATGGAAACACTCGGCCCAATGAAGCCTGAATTAATGAATGATATTTTCAATGCAACTGGCATAGATGACCTTAATGAGATCAAAGATGATTTACAAAAAGAGCTTGAGCATAATGAGAGATTAGTTGGAAATCTTGAAAATGAAATTGCAGAATTAGAGGACAGTGGCGCTCCACAAGAGGAAATCGATGCCAAGAAAGAAGAACTTGCCTATCGTGAAGGACGTGTTGAACTTTTCAACGAAGCAATTGAGCTAACCGATAAAGCGATTTCTGACATTGAAGAAGAAGAATCCGACCCTATTGAAAATTGGGGCAATGTTATGGATGAACGTCTTGGGCAAGCACTTGAGGATGGTCTTGACATTAGCAATGACCTTCAGAGTATGATTAACAATGCTAAAACACCCGGTGATTTAAATAATCTTGCCGATGAAATAGAAAATAAAGCTATCCCTGAGAATGCTGAAGCTATTCGGGAGAAGAAAGACGAAATTGCAGATCTTGAGCCAGGCACTGATGAATATGATGCTGCCGCTGAAGAGCTGGATAAGCTGGAGCAGAAAGAAGAGTTCTTAACAGAAACAATGCGATTTGCCCGTGAAACAGCTCGCGAAATGGAGGCACAGGAACCTACAGATGATGAAATAATTGAATCAACCCAAGCCATGCTTGAACTTGCTAATCTTGATGTACCAGAAGATTCTGGCATTGATACTACAGAGCTTCAAAGCCTCATTGAAAATATTGAAACGGGAGATGATCTGTTAGAAGTTGCGGAAGAGATGGAAGACCTTCTAGAGGAAATTGAAGAGCTCCACGCTGAAAAAATTGAAGAATTAGAAGAAAAAGAAGAGCAATATGGAGATAATCCTACAGAAGAAGAACAACAAGAGCTGCAGGATCTAAGAGATGACATTAGACATCTTGGGCGCAATATGGATGACTATTCAACTACCATTAATATTGTGAATGCAAACCAATCAAAGCTTAGCGACGAATAAGGAAAAGATGAATGTCTAGTGTAACAATAAATCAAAGTCCTAGCGCGGAAGAAGCGCTACAGTTTAAGCAAGAGATTTTTTCCATAATCAATCAATTGCCTGATACCAAAAAGGCAATTGAAAAAGTACAAAAGATAAAATCGCAGCATGATATGGAAGTTGCCCAGGGCATGCTGAATAATATTATCTCTAGTATTGAACTCAAATGCGATGAAATCAAGCAGAAAATTGAAATAACCACGCAACAGTTTAAAGTGAAGATTTATGAAAAGCTCTTGGTTGAATTTAAAAGCAAAGCAGAGCAAATTCAACAGGCTTTAGAAAAGCTTCTTAAGCTAGAGCGTGATAAAAAACCGCCTAAAATCACAATGGATGTTGTTCTGGATTTTAAAGACAAGCTAGAAATGGCTCTACATAGTGCTTCAAAGTCAGCATATGATAATCCGCAGCATCATGCTGATAAACGCAAAATTGCGCTTGCATTAGAGATAATCAATGATTTGATCGAAGAGGCTGTTGAGGAGCCTACAGAGCAACGTATGCGTGGGGTATTGATGCATGCAAATAATTTCATTGGTGGGCGTGATGTCATAGATGAAGCGCTTATTAGGGAGATGGTTTTTCGCTTTTAATCTTGCTTAAAGATAGACCATGATTGCTGAGCCGGTTTGATATTTATCTGTGTATTAGGGGCAAAGAGGTCAAAATAATTTGCCCCTTTTTATCAACAGTAGAATTTATCTTAAAGCACATAGTGATTTTCCTGACAAAATCTATTTTCATATAAAATTATAGGGGTTTTAATAGATGACAGATGAGGTTCGCACTACAAAAAAAACTTCAAAAGAAGATGATGATGATTATGAGGAGTTAAAACAACTCTCTAAACTCATGAAATTAGTTAATAAGATGGGTGAACTAGAGAAGGAGGAAGAAAATCAAAAAATTGATTTGTTTACAGAATTCTCCAAGCTGCAACAGGAGGCTTTTAAAATACCAGAGTCTGTCATAAAGTTGCAAAACAAATAATAGCAGAACCGCTGTGTAAGGCTATAATCAAGTCCTGAGCCTAGGCGGCGGTCTCTTCTTCAGATATATACCCCACGGGATAAATAATTGTGTCAGTTGTAATTTCCTGATAACATACAACTGGCATAAATATATTATGTTGAGCTAAAATATTGAAAATTGAGCGACGAATATCTTGCTGGGTAATTAATACAGGGTGTACGCCGGGGGTATATCGTCCGTCAATCCGTTTATAGGCTTCCTGCGCTATTTTTGTCGAAAGGCGCGGCTCTAAAACTAAAAATGCATCCTCATTGCCTGTTCTGAAGCTTTCCCGCAACATGCCCTCTAATGTTGGCGATATGATAACAACATTGAGAAGTTTTTCAGGTGCATAGGTCTCGGTGATAAAATTTTTCAGCGAGATCCGAACCTTTTGTAAAGCCTCAAGGGGATCAACGGTTTTTGCGGTTGCATTGGTAATCCCTTCAAGTATAACAGCCCCACGCACCAATGGGATTTGCTCCTCAACAAGATATTGTAAAATCTTGGTGACGAGAGAAAGGGGTGTATTGTCTTTAATATTATTGATAAGCTCAGGGTGCTCGTTTGATTGAGCGACTAAGTAGGCCGTCGCTCCTGAAAAATTACAGACATATCGTAAGTTATTTGTAACACTATCAGAAATTAAAATACATAATTGCATCTCAATGGCACAAGGTACAATCTTCTCTTCCAATAGTTTATCAAAATGATCATAATGGACTAAAACGCATTCGCGATCGCCAAAATGTACGTCTGAAGGAATGCCCAATAGATCCATATAGCTTTTATTGGCTTTGACCACAAAATGGTTAGATTTGATGCGATCCTTTAAAATCAGGTGTTGTTTCACAAAAATTTCAAAAACATTATCATCATCTTTTCGAAATTCCCATCGCCAATAGCCCATGGGCAGCCCATATCGCTTCTCTAATGTTTGGCGGGTAAATTCAAAAACCTCCATAAATTCCAGCGGATTGGTATTTTCCATAATGTTCCTTGGCATGACCAAGCGCACTGTCTCCATAATCCCTTTCTCTTTTTTCATTACATCCCATTTGATCGTGAGCTCATCAAATACTTCCATCCAGCTCTCAAATTTTCGGATTACTTGCACTTCTTTTATCTGCCCTTGCCGGTAGGCCGAGAACGCCATACCACCGCCCACAATCAAGAAAATGACGGTTGGAAAGCCGGGAACAAATCCAAAGCAGCCAATCACCACACCACCAATCATGATTGTGCGGCGGTTCTCAGTGATTTGTGTTGATATCTCAGCACCCAGATCAATACCATCTGGGTTAATTACTCGGGTTACTAAAGTGCCCGATGCCACCGAGATTAAAAGGGCAGGGATTTGTGCCACTAAACCATCCCCAATGGTCAAGTTTGAATAAAGGGTGATGGCTTCATTAAACTCCATGCCTAATTGCGCCACGCCAATGGCCATCCCGCCAATCAAATTAATTGCAGTGATGATTAAACCAGCTGTTGCATCACCCTTAACAAACTTCATCGCGCCATCCATCGCGCCAAATAATTTACTTTCTCTTTCTAAAATCTGGCGACGTTGCTTTGCATCTGCTTGGTCAATCATGCCCGCTCGAACATCCGCATCCACACTCATTTGTTTACCTGGCATCGCATCAAGGGTAAATCGCGCGCCCACTTCCGCAACCCGGTCCGCACCTTTGGTGATGACCATAAATTGCACGACCGTAATAATCATGAACATCACAAGGCCAACAACCAAATTACCCCCAGTAACCACAGTCCCAAAGGTTTCAACAATCTGCCCTGCGTCCCCCTCTACAAGAATAAGCCGTGTTGTTGATATGGAAATGGCAAGCCTAAACAAGGTGGTTACCAGCAAAACGGATGGAAATGTAGAGAATTGAACCGGCTCATGTAACTGGAGCATCATCATCAAGATAATGATAGAGGCACTTATATTGATCGTGATAAAAATATCCATCAAAAGCGAGGGGAGGGGAATGAGGATCATCAATAATATGAGGGCAAAGACTAACACTAACAGCACATCGCGTTGTTGCAATATATAGTTTCCATAGAGGGCAAATTTATTCATGGGCTTATTTTTCTAAAATAGATGTACTTTCATTCAAGATAGAGCGATTTTAATTGGCTCCATCGACAAGCGATGTTTGATCAATATTTGAGGCAGGCATTAGCGTTGTTTCCCCTCTTAAAATAGAAATAGGTTTGCGCTTGCCTTCTTCAATTTTATCAATGGCAGATTGCACAATTGTGATGTAATCTTTTGGGGCTGATATCACTAAAACACCATTTTTGCCATCTACCCGATGGCTGAATTTTGATTGATAAATATTAAGTTCTTGCAAAAGTCTGAGGGCATCATGACCATCATTATTTTTGAGGGAAAAAATTTCAGTTTTCAAACTATTTAAAGATACCATATGTAAAATATTCCCGCCAAAATACCAGATAAAATCAAATTCTCGTCCTAAATGATTTAAAAACCCCTCATTGCTGTGACGACTTGAAAAAGCAACTGTGACATTGCCTTCTATAGCTTCGTCAATTTGGGTTGCAATATTGAGATTTTGACCAAAAAGCTTCAAGACCTCTTGTATATCTAGCTTTTTGCTCATGAAGGGGTAAGGGGCATCTGCGTTCGGCAAATTTTGATAAAAGGGAGAGGCATGCGCTTTGAAATCTCCCAAAATGAAAATATGCACCATTAAAATTAGGACTATTATGTTAAAGGGCCAAACCCTAAAATGACTATACGGGTAAAAGCGCATTAGTAGATAAACCCCGCTTGCCCTTGAAAGCGATAATCAGACCTTGCGCCTTTTTGCTGAAGCAGATGTTGGATATTAGAGCTTTCAGTAAGCATTTTTATAATTTCGTTAGTTTTATCTTCCCCATTATTAAACGAGGGGGTGACTACAATAACGAGCTCTTGGTTGCTTTTAGTGATGCTGTCTGCAGCAAGAATTTTTGAGGCGACCCTAGATAGGAGGGAGTCATTTGATTGGCGCAATATGGCTAAATTTTCTTGTTTGGTGAGCCCAGCAATTACGAAGCTTTGATGGTTAGCTAACTCAACTTGTGTGCCAACGCTTCGACTTGATATTGTGGGGAATTGATTGCCATTAACGGACACACTTTGCGCATCCCTAGTGGTGATATCGGATTGAATGTCCAGATGGATTTTATTGCCTTCTACTCGGGTGGAGGAAAAGGCAAGTTTTAACCCCACAAATTTATAATCGATGGAAAAATCACGGTCATTGTCAGTAGTGACAAATTTAGGAATGGGAATGGCACCGCCCACTTCAAAGTTAGCTGGCTTGTTGAATACGGTGCTTAGTGAGGTTTCATTTATTACTGTTGCAATACTATTTGTTTGCAATAGATCAAGGGTGACCTCCAGATTACTTTGCTGGCTGTCATCTGTGCCAAAGCGCAAAACGCCAGCATTATTCTTGTTTAAATAATAACCATTTGCTGCGAAAATAGCATTCCATTCTACGCCAAACTGTTCTGCTTTTCCCCTGTTCACCTCTAATAATTTGATGTCCAAACGGATAATATTGGACGCGGCGACGGTTAACTCGTTGATAATTTGAGCATCTGTAACCGCGCTTAGAACGGACTTTATGAGTGCATCATGGGTTTGTTGATCAGGGACAGTGCCGGTGAGATATAAGCTGCCTCGGAAGGATTTTAAATGAACCAAAGCGCTGGGAAAGCGCTCTTTCAACATGCGGTTAAGATCTTCAATTTGATGCGTGACAATGACAGTATGGCGGAATAATTCTTTTCCATCAAACCCTGTGGCAATTAAAGTCGTTGTACCGATGGACTTGCCATAAAGAAATACCGTTTCATCAGGGGATGACTTAACATCTGCTACCTGAACATCTGCAACAAAAATAGATTCAGCAAATCGGGTATCAGGAACAACAATGCCTTTGCCTATTTCAATGACAATGGGCTTTTCAGAAGTCTCATTTTGTTGATGAAGTTGTGGCATGATCCGGCCATGGGAAGATGGCTGGATCTGGTTCTGAGAGGATGATATCCGCCTGCTCTGAGAGGATAACATTCGTCTGCCATTGGTAGACGGCGCACTCTGATTATTGGAAGGCGATATGCTCTGGCTATTATTATTGTAAGATGGCGCATTCTGACTATTGGAAGGTGGCTTGTTCCAACGTAAGGATGGTGGCGTGCGCTCAATATTATTATCCATATCAGCGGCAAAGCCGTAACTCATACCCAAAAAATATATGACAATACTGACTATCATTCCCTTACTCATAAAGGGGTAAGTCATAAATTTTTTCATAAAATTGTGCATATATATAGTCCAGGTCGACCCTTGTCTTTTTTCGCAAAACTCAACGCAACAATATTTACTCACATATATAATGGATCCGATTATACGGCACAGTGATACAGTAAAATCTGTATAACAAAGGCTAAAATGGAGCAAGATTTATGAAGTGATATATCATTACATCGACTGCCCCACGGATGATATTCATTTCCATTAATTTGATAAATTAATTTTATATGACAATCAAAATTTTAAATATATATATCCATGTTTAACTTTTAAATATATATATATTAGTGTTAACAGACAATTAAAGTCGTATATTTTTTATTTTCAATATAAATTATTTAATACTCGGTTCATATTCTTAACTTTGGATCTATTATTAATGATTAGAAATATAAATATTAAAAAGTTGCGAGCGATTACACGCGCTGTTCAAGAAAAAAGCTTTACTAAAGCTTCAATGAAGGAAAATATTTCTCAGCCTGCTTTAACAAATATGATTAAAGAAGTTGAGGATATTGTAGGGTGCAATATTTTTGAACGAAGTGGCACAACACGCAAGGCCGTTTTGACATCGCGTGGTGAGGAGATTGTTCAGATTTTTTCAAAAATGATCAATGAATATGATCATGATATGAGCAGGATTATGCATTTAGGCAATGAAAAGACTAGCCGTAAAGTTATTATGGTAGAGCAATGTTTTGGCGCCTCTTTAAATGCAAAATGGTTCAACGATCTTATCGGGCGAATTGATACGGATAATTTAATTATTAAAATGAACCGCAAAGAGGATATTGTGGATGCAATCCGAGAAAAATCAGCTCATTTAGGGATTATTGATGGGATGGTGCCTATTGATAATCTTAATTATAAGCCCCTTGATGTTTGCACCATCTCCTTTTGTCTGCTGCTTAAGGACGCTCGTTTGGCAGATTTACCAAGCCAGACCAATATAAGTTGGGCTGACTTACCACAGGATACTGTTATTTTCAGCGGTATTAATCAAAATGGGTTGGCGCATATAGGTAAAAAGCTCCAGCAATATGGCCGTAATAATAACGAATTTTCTGAGATTAACAGCCATGTCATGATGTCAAAATTTGCCCATGAGTTAAATTATCCAGTTCTTGTACCGGAAATGATAGCTAAATCTTTGCAAAAGGATCTTGCATCGGTGTCTATTGACGATTCCGAAGTAAAAATTACGATTGCGAGCATTAGCCATTGGGGCATGCGCGCGCCTAACATCATGAGTCAAGATAATCCGATTTTTGAGAATTCTAATATATAATTTTTATTGAGGTTTTGCCTAAAGGGAACCAAAGAGGAGGAATGATGAGTATTGAAAATAATCCAGCTGAACAATTTGTTACCCCTGATGAGCTTGAGGTTATGGCTGAGCGGTTGCCTTTGGGGCTAGAAAAGCTAAACAATATATTTGCCTTTGATTATACCGAATTCAACTTTTCTCTGCGTCATTTGCTCCATGCAGATGAATTATTAGATTTGATTAGTATGACCCAACAATATACCCAAAATAATATTGAAACGCTGCATAATGTTGGCGGGCAAGAGGTGATTGAACTGCTTCAGGAAGAAATGGAAATTATCAAATTTTCTCGTTCCGCTTCTATTTCGGTTATCCAATTTTAATCTCAAATTTTGATCGAGGCGTAGGCCCTGAGCCTAAGTATAAAAGAAGCGATAAAGATGTGGGTTTTATATTTTTCATCTTTTATTTATTTAGGTTTATTCATATCCTAGAAAGGTACAGATTTTAAACCAAATAGGTAAGTCAGAGAAAAATATAGCCCAGCGGTATGGAAGATCTAAAAGCGCTTAATACTCACACCCTTGATTTAATCATCATGGCCGGTGTACTGGTCTTTGCTCGCTTCGCTGGCTTTGTAGCAGCTTCTCCCTTTTTCAGTCAAAAAACAATGAAAAAACGCATTCGCGGGGGCATTATGATGTCTATGGCGATTGTATGTGCGCCGACCGCCTTTTTTGCCTTTTTAGACGATAGCTCTTTGAGAGATATCTATCCTTTATTGCTCCTCAAGGAGTTGGTCATTGGCTTTTTTATGGGCGTATTGCTTTGGATGCCGGTGCGTGGGCTCGAGCTTGTTGGGGTCATTCTCGACACCCAGCGAGGGGCAACAAATTTACAAATGATGGATCCGATATTCTCAGCAAATACAACCGTTACCGCGGTTTTTCTTGCTGAAATATTCTCAGGCTATTTTTTTGCCGTAGGCGGGATGATATTAGTCTTAACCGCTTTTATCGATTCATTTTCAATTTGGCCAGCAGTTGAGTTGATGCCAGACATTGATACGCGTAATATTTTATTATTCATTCGTATTACCGGTGCCCTTTTTTTTACCGCCGTGATCATAGCGCTGCCTGTCTCAGGGTTAATGTTTGTTGCAGATCTCACTATTGCCTTCATGGCCAAAGCTGCACCAAATTTAAATGCGCTTGTCATGGGTATGCCTGTTAAAACTTTGGTGATGTTAGCTGTTATTGCCTTTTATATAGAAATTGCCTTCCCCAATATCATGATTATTTATAAAAATGCGCTCGATTATATTTTAATGGTTTTACCGCAATGAGTGATGACAAAAGCGAAGCGCCAACGGAAAAGAAAAAACAGAAAGCACGCGAAGATGGCCAAATTCCTTCGCAGAAAAATACCATAGAAGCCGTGGTTCTAACTCTGGCTGTCATTTTGATTATGACTATTTTCTCAAAAATAGCCATAGCTGTTACTACTCTTTATGATTCAACGATATCGGCTATTGAAGTGGTTCAAACCACCGGAAATTTTAGTTATGCAAACGCTCTGATTGCCCAGGATATGGGTGGTATTGCCATGATTGCCTTTATTTTCTCTGCTGGACTTGCGATGATTGTTTTGCTCATTGGTCTTGCAGTAAATAAAATGTCTTTTTCCGTTAAAAAATTAATGCCTCAATTTACTAAATTCAACCCGGTGACTGGTTTTAAAAATATGTTCTCAAAAGCAGCGCTGATTAATACCTTGAGAATGGCGGTGCATTTTTCCGCATTGAGTGTTTTTCTTTATATTATCGTTTGGCTTGATTTGGAAGATATTGTAGATGCGGCGGCTTGTGGGACGAGCTGTACTGTGACGCTCATTTTAGCGAAAATAAATTACCTCATCATTTTTGCACTCATCATTGCATTATTTGTAGGGGTTTTGGATTTCAAATTTCAAATTTCTGCAAATCTAAAACAGATGAAAATGAGTAAGGATGAGGTGAAAAGAGAGAATAAAGAAAGTAATGGCAGTCCGGAAATGATGCAAGAGCGTCATAAAATTGGGCAAGAAATCCTACACCTTCCCAGTATTAAAGATGTAAATTTGGTCTTTTTTTCCAATCAACAAGTCATTGCTTTAGTCAAAGACCCCGCCCGGGAAAGCCGAACTTTTGTGGCCATGAAAGCTACAGGGCCTGCCGCGCAAGATTTGTCAAATCGGATGAGGAAAATGGGCGCTAAAGTTGTCAATAATTCGAAGGCGATAGATACATTATTTCCCCTAGCAAAACCTAATGAATATAGTAGCGATGCATTTGAGAAGGCATTGGCTCAATTTGCATAAGCCCTAGGCTCAGGACGTGATTATTTAGTCCATTCTACACCAACAGATTTATCTTATGAACGGACAAGAAAGCGCTGGAACTACTTGTAATTTCAAGCTTTTTTGACGTATTCATGGTGTAAATATGTGGTGCCCTTTGGGTTTGAATTGAACAAAATTAATAGGTCCTGAGCCTAGCCATAACTTCCATTTAACGTGC
>WTKA01000163.1:0-8463 GCA_011524605.1 Hyphomicrobiales bacterium
GAATTGAACAAAATAATCACGTCCTGAGCCTAGCTACGTATAAGACCCATCATATTAATCATGCGCTTGTCATAGCCGTAAACATCCCCAAAACGGCGCAGTTTGCCATTCTCATCGACCCTCACAGTGAAATAACCAAGGCTAATCGGAATTTTCTTTTTCAATCGAATAGCTTCATTACGACCGCCAACTTTTTTCTCTAACGTGTGTCCTGAGAAGTCTTCATTTTGTAATAGCGCATTTGCAAATTCAAAAGGATTATGCACCCTTACGCAACCATGAGAATAGGCTCTACGCTCGTTGGCAAATAAATTACGCGATGGTGTGTCATGTAAATATACAGCATGTTTATTAGGAAACATGAATTTCACATTACCAAGAGCATTTTTACGACCTGGAGGCTGGCGCACAGCAAAGGGCAGCGCTGATCTGCCAGCATATTGAGACCAATTCACAGCAGTCGAACTTACTTTTCTTCCAGAAGAACGGTCAAATAATTCAAAACCTCGGCTATCTAAATAGGCTGGATTTGATAACAGCTTAGGCAACATTTCCTGTGTTGCAATAGATTGAGGCACATTCCAATAGGGATTAACCTCGACATATTCAAAATGATCTGCAAATTGTGGTGTTTGATGCCTTAACTTGCCTACAACGACACGCCCATCATATGTCTTTTTAGCCCCATCAAAAACACGCACTCTATATTCTGGAATATTAACTTCAACACGGAAATCACTTACATTGCGCGGTAACCAGCGCAGCCTCTCCATGTTGACCATAATAACCTCAGGGGATGCTTCCGCATCATAGGCACCATTAAGCATTTTGCGTGTTCGAGGCCCAACAACACCATCAGGGCCTAAGCGGTTAGCCGTCTGAAATTGTTCCACTGCCTCTTTTACTGCATCATCAAATAAATTTGGATTATCGCCCTGCTCAATCTCAAGTCTTGTGCGAAGGATCGATACAGCGGGATGCTGAATACCAAATTTCAAGCTGACCCCAATTGGCAAAACAGGGTTTTTCTCACGCTCTTCTTTCTTTGCATAAGATTTTAATAGCAACGATTTTAGTTGACGATATTGAGGATGTTGCGGTTCATAACGATTTACAAATAGGCTTGGATTATTTGACTTTGCTAACCCTTCTACAAGCGAAGAAACTTTTGGTTTTTTGGGCGCAAAATCAATATAACCAGAAATAGATTTTGGATTAATACTACCTGTTGATAAATCAGAGATATATTCATAGGCGCTTATTGTTAAATGCAATTCCGCAGCTGCAAGCTGAGTAAGAGTTGCCTCTGATTTTGGCAATTCAACTAAAGGGTAATGCGCAATATTCAGACCATCAGCATGAGCTTTTAAAATGCGTTTCCCTAGACTTAGTCCCTTTGCATTATAGCCTTTTTCACTCATCCATAGGGGTTGATTTTGCCTATTTGCATAAAATTCGCGTATTGCATTCCAAGTCTTTTTGCTCGTTTGATAGCGCTTATCCATTTGACCGCGCATTAAAAAAGCGATGCTTTCGCTAATATTGCTAGGTATCGGTGCATGGCCTATAGCACGTGGCGCTTCAACAGCTTGATCTGCTAAAGGCGTTAGCGGATTAGTGTTAGAAAGGCTTGGTGATTGAACATCTATACGGTTTTTCGGAAGAGGTTTTAAATTTGAATATCCTGTGGCAAAAGCTGGCGCACTTAAAGCGCAAAATAACAAGACATTAGTAAACAGTTTTATTCCCATTACAAAAACCCCCTTCGTAAATATCACATCCACGTATATCTGAATTTAATATAATCCAGTTAGATAAAAGCTAATACTATTTATAAAATATAAATAAGCATTAACATTCATTTAAGAATGTGAAAACCCACAAAGTTGTGATCAATTGTGACTGTTAAAGAAATATCGACTTTTACTTTTTCAAGGAAACCAGCGACTATCTTAAATAGATAATTCCAAACTAGGCTCTGAGCCTAAATTCTTTGGCTTAAGCACATTTATTGACTTTTTCTAATTTTCTATAAAGGGTGGAGCGACCTAAACCTAGCTCTTTTGCCACACGGGATAAATTTCCCCTATGATGCTCTAAAGCGATAGACAATATATCATTTTCAATTTCTTCAAAAGAACGAATAGATCCCTTTGAATTGAGAATAGATATTTGCTGTTTTTCTTGAAAACTGACAGGCAGTTTAGTTACATTAGCATTATTTTTTGGGCTTTCAATCGCTTTGCCAATGAAGGGAGAATTAGGATTTTCCTCCCTTAAAGGGGGATGGTTAAAGACTTTTTCATTTGTCTTACCTGCATAGGTCGAGCCTTGCTTTGACCTATCAATTTTATGGCTTAAGCCTTGAAAAACCTCTTGTGAAAAAAGGTTGGAAGCCATTTCAATATGCATATTTGTCACTTCATGACTATCACAAATCATAACAACGCGTTTCAGCAACTGCTTTAAACTTTTAATATTCCAAGTCCAATCCGTCCGCGCGAGTGTTTTGATAACATCCATAGATAATCTACGCGCAGGGCGTTCAAATTCAGCTGCGTAGGATGCAATAATATCCGTTGCTAAATCTGAAATATCTTCTATGCGCTTTGCTAAAACTGGCATTTCAATCGGATAAACACAGAGACGATAATAAAGATCTTCTCGGAAGTTGCCCTTGTGAATTTCTTGAATCAAATCTTTTGATGAGCTTGAAATTAGCCTGATATTGACTTTGGCATTTTTTTGCAATTGAGGGTCATAGATTTCGTTTGTTTGCAACATATTTATCAAAAGCGCTTGGCCTTTAAGCGATAAAGCATCAATATTTTTAATATATAATGTTCCATTATGCGCTTGTTTAATGGCGGGTTTTTCCAGAGCTTGCGTAGATATTTTATCGCTCGTGATACACTTTCCAAATAAACTATCAACTATTTCATTTTCTTCAAAAGCTGCACAATCAACAGTTATATAAGGTGAAGAAACTCTTTTTGAACTGCCATGAATGGCTTTTGACAATATTGTTTTTCCCGTTCCCTCAGCGCCCGTAATCAGAATGGGCGCGATTGTCACGGCAGCCTTTTTGGCATTTTCAACCGTTGCCGCCATGGTAGAAGAATGAGCGGTTAACATATCCAATGTTAGGGTATTATTTTGTTCAGACTTTATGAAAGATAGCTTTTTCAAGGCAAAGGCATGATTAATTGCATTATTAATACTAATTTTAAGTCGCTCTAACGAAGCTGGCTTTACGATAAAATCATAAACACCAGATTTCATAATTTGATCGACAATGTCCATAGCGCCTATTCTTGTCAGCGCGAGGACGGGTGCTTTATGCCCCATAGTTTTCATTTCAGCGATGACACTAAGCCCATCTTTACCCGGCAAGATAAGATCTAAAATGACAACGTCAACATTATGTCCTTGTTCTTTTAATATTTTGAGCGCTTGATCGCCATCCCCAGCTGTCAAGCTATCATAGCCAATATGCTCAACTAGCTTCTTTAGATATTCTAATTGCGTATCGTCATCTTCTACTATCAAAACACAAGGAGACATAAATATAAACTTCCTAACTTACTTAATCCTGTTTTCGAAACAATTAAGTTAAAATTATAAGCTGCACACTAACAAACTTACACTCTAAAAGGGAAATTACACTCTAAAAACCATAATTCCCTGTTCCGCCCCAATATTCACGCCTAAGATTCGTGAATATTGTTTAATTTTGAGCCAAAAATGGTAACAATTAGTAAACCATAACTATGAAGTGAGAAAAAATTGGCCGCCATTTTAAATTTATCTGAAAAAGTAAATCAAATCACAATCCGTATTTATTACGAAGACACTGATTTTTCCGGTATCGTTTATCACGCCTCTTATCTAAGGTTTATGGAACGCGGTCGCACGGAATTATTAAGAGATATAGGTATTCATCATAGCGAACTCTTAAAAGCAGAAGGCGGCCCTTTTGCTTTTGCTGTGAGGCATATGGATTTAAACTTTTTAAAATCTGCCAAAATAGATGATTTGCTTCTTGTAAAAACAAGTCTTAAGCAAGTTAAAGGCGCTTCTATGCTTTTAAATCAGCAAATAATAAAACAAGCAAGTCGTGAAGAAGTGATCACGACAGCAGAAGTCAAAATTGCGTTTTTAGGGGCAAATGGAAGAGCGTCACGCTTGCCTGCAACACTCATTGAAAAATTCAAATTTTAAGGACTGGCCTCAATAGATAGTTTCAAAGCATATTTTAAAAATCGCCCGCAAAATAGTTAGCCATGACAACAGACATGACAATCAAGAGCGCCATAGTAATATTAAAAATCTTTCGCAGCTTTGTATTTTGTAATAAGGGAGAAATTGCTGAGCCAAAAAATGTCCACGTACAAACTGCTGGCAAAGTAACAATAAAAGAAATAAAGCTTAAGATTGTGACTTGAAGCCATAAAGGCGTCGACAGGCTCAGTGAAGTATAAGTTGTTATTGAAATCATAAGAACAGTCCAAGCTTTTGGGTTAGCCCATTGGAACATTAAGGCTTGCAAAAAGCTAAATGGTTGAGAGGCAGCCTCGTCTGTTTTTATTTCACTTTCAACATCCGCTTTAAATTGAGCAATCTTCCAAGCAAGATAGAGCAAATATATAAAACCGATTATTTTCAAAATCTCATATAATATTGGAAATGTTTCAAAAATTTTCCCAAAGCCTAATCCAGCTGCAAAGAACATGAAAGAAAAGCCAAAGGCAATGCCTAACATATGTGGGATTGTCTTTTTAAAACCAAAATTGACAGCAGAAGCTGCTACCATCATATTGTTAGGACCTGGGGTAAAAGCCATCACGATTTGAAATTGAATGAAAGTAAGAAGCAAAGCTAAACTCATTTTTACACCAAATTTTGTAACCTATATTTTGATGAGAACATCAATGAAGCATAAATAAATGTCAATACATGTGTTATCTTTTATTATAACGACACAAATAAATTATATCTTTTTGTTTTCGTTATATTTTCTGAGGAGATTAGGATGAATTATATAAAACGCCCCAGATGGCAACTCAGTGAAGCTGAAGTAACACCTGAGCATATTTTTATGAACCGCCGTAATTTTCTCAAAAAAGCATCTGCTTTGACGATTGGTACTGCAAGCTATGCCTATTCAGCTTCTAATACAGCGGCAAATGCAGAAGCAAGCATTGCAAATCCTAATCAGCCAAGCGGTAAAGTTCTTACCCATCACCTTTATCCTGCCCAAACAAACCCCGTTTATGCTAGTGCAGGCAGAGAAATCACTGATGAAATGGTCAATTCAACTTATAATAATTTTTATGAGTTTGGGTCGCATAAGGAAATATCAAACAGGGCACAAAGTTTAAATACGCGCCCTTGGACAATCAAAATTGAAGGGCTTGTAGAACAAGAGCAAACCATAGCAATTGACGATCTAATATTAAAAATGGGCGTAGAAGAGCGCATCTATCGGCACCGCTGTGTTGAAGCATGGTCTATGACAATTCCATGGTCTGGTTTCCCTCTATCAAAACTTGTTTCTCTTGCTCGCCCACTTTCTAGCGCAAAATATTTAGAGTTTAAAACTTTTTTCGATCCTAAAGTTGCTCCTGGTCATCGCCAGAGCTGGTATCCTTGGCCTTACTTAGAAGGCGTTACAATTGAAGAAGCGCAAAATGATTTGGGCTTCATGGTAACCGGTGCCTATGGCAAGGATTTAAAAAAGCAATTTGGCGCGCCATTACGTCTTGCTCTGCCATGGAAATATGGCTTTAAATCTATCAAATCTATTGTTTCTATCCGCTTTACGGATAAAAGACCGATAAGCTTTTGGCAGCAGCTAGCAGATAAGGAATATGGTTTCTGGGCTAATGTCAATCCAGCGGTTGATCATCCAAGGTGGAGCCAAAAAACAGAACGTATTTTAGGAAGTAACGAACGCATTCCCACATTAATATATAATGGCTATGGGGAAGAAGTTGCTGATTTATATAAAAATTTACAAAATGAAAGACTTTTTATGTAAAAAAAAGGCCAGCAAAAGCTGGCCATAAGGAGGGAATGGGTTCTATGAACCCGGGAGGAAATTCATAAATTAAATATATAGTTTTTATAGTCTTAATAAAAGCATAGATTAAACATATCAGACATGCATTTTGTGCATAGCACAATTATTAGGTCAAATTTTATGCATAATTTAAATTATGGATTGAGGTGGTGGTTCATTAAAAAGCTGTCAGGTATTATTGTTTCATTTCTTAGCGCCAAGCCAAGGTCGTGGACGACATAATCTGCAACTTTATGAGCAATCCCAAAAGCGATTTTAAAGCCACCAGTTGCAACATATAAATTATCATAGTTAGGATGATAGCCAAGCAATGGATCCCTTGCCCATGCTTTTGGCCTTACGCCCGACCAAGAGGAAATAATTTCAGCGCTTTCCAAGCTAGGGCATAAACACTTTGCCTGTTGCAAAAGCGATGCTTGCTTTTCATCATCTTGTTTTAATAAACGATCTTTTTTAGGATCAATATCTCCATTAGCGATATTAACCGATGAACTTCCAATACTGATTGTCCCATCATCATGAGCGATAATATAGCAGCCATTATCATATATAATTGGAAATTTTGAACAGTCATTTTGAGAGCTAAGCTTAATCGCCTGACCAAATACACCGCCACCTAAATCAGGCATATGGAGCATTTCTAAAAATCGAAAAGATTGCACGCCCGCTGTTAGAATGATTTTTTCTGCGCCAATTTTTTCACCATTCTCTAACATGATAAAATTTTGATTGGGATCAATATCAGTTACAAGCGCATTAACAATCAACTCCCCACCTTTGCTCATAAATTTTCTTTTTAAAGCCTCAAGATATGATTTTGGATGAATGCGAGCCGATAAAGTGTCATAGAGCAAACCTAATAATGGATTTTCCGCACTTGATTGCAACCAAGAATCAAAAAAATCCATCTCTTCTAATTTGAAATCATAAGAGGAGCCCCAATTTACCTGAGCATGCTTTGCATATGTTTGCATTTGCTTTAAAAAGCCATTTTTCACAACTGGCATAATCCTGCCAACACGCCTATAACCCGTGGCAAGCCCTGTTTCTTTTTCAAGTGTCGCTACAAAATCTGATAAGTCACGTAAGGCTTCAAATTGAAACTGTTTTTTCGGGTTCCAGTTATTTGGCATATGCGGCATCAGAGCGCCCAAAATACCCCCACTTGCCCCTGCTCCAACATGCTGTGCTTCAATAATTTTAACCGTTGCGCCTGTTTCAAGAATTGCATTTGCAATTGTTAAACCAAAAATACCTGCGCCGATGATCAGAAAATCTGAATTATGTGATGTCATTAAAAGCCTCTAAGGTTAAGTTTTGATCTTAGGCTCAGGACCTATTTTGAGCAAAAGAAAACCCACCAAGTAAACTTGATGGGCTCTAATAATAATTATATTCTATTTTAAACTATGCAACTTTAATTTTGGCGCGTTCAATAGAATCTTTTAACAATAATTTTTGACGCTTTAAACTTGAGACACGATTTGCATCAGGGACGGGACGTTGACTTTCTTGAGTTATCTGCTTTTCAATATCTTGATGGCGCTCTTTAAGGCTATGCAGATGATTTTCAAGGGACATGTAATTCTCCTTTACCGATTTGTGTTTCAATAGTGTGACCATATAATATTCTGTTTAAAACAACTTTAAATTACGCTTAACGAATTTATATAAAATAAATTTAGCACAATAAAATTGCATATGAACAAACTTAGTGTTCCATAATATCTTTTTTATGTCCAATAAATTTATACTATGTCTCATACTCAATGTGGGAAAGTTCTACCGATGGCAAATCAAAGCTTTGAATTTTATAGACAATTTAATTTAAAAACGATGAAAAACGATTGCATAACTTCTTCCTAAATGGCTATAAAGAAAAATAAAAACTGAAAAAATCATCAAGAAAAGATATGCTTAGGCTCAGAACCTAAACCTTCAGTCATCATGACGGCATTTTAAATATAATCTTGCTTTTTCATCATATATAAGGCAAAAGAGCTCTTTCTCTTATTATTGAGATAATTTAAATGAGGATGTTACATGTCTGCTGATGTTGCAATCATAATGGGAAGCCAATCGGATTGGCCAACAATGCAAGAATCTGCGCTTGTTTGCGAAGCGCTAAAAATATCTCATGATGTGAAAATTATTTCTGCCCACCGCACACCAGATCGCATGGTTGAATTTGCTAAAACAGCAAAAGAAACAGGTTATAAAGTCATTATAGCAGGTGCTGGCGGGGCAGCGCATTTGCCGGGTATGGTGGCATCGATGACAACACTGCCCGTTTTTGGCGTCCCGATCGAGTCAAAAGCTCTTTCTGGCATGGATAGTCTTTTATCTATCGTACAAATGCCAAAAGGTATTCCTGTTGGCAC
>WTKA01000163.1:8563-10954 GCA_011524605.1 Hyphomicrobiales bacterium
GCATGGATAGTCTTTTATCTATCGTACAAATGCCAAAAGGTATTCCTGTTGGCACTTTAGCTATTGGTGCTGCTGGCTCACAAAATGCCGCTCTATTAGCTGCACGCGTGCTTGCAACGACGGATAAAGATTTGAATGAGCGTCTAACAGTATGGATGCAAGCAAAAACAGATGCGGTCACTGACGAACCACAATGAGCGCTAAAAAAGATATGAGTTGTTACAATGTCTAAATCAGAAAAAAAGTTGAAGGCAAATCATGTTATCGGCATTTTAGGTGGCGGGCAGCTGGGACGCATGCTAGCCCTTGCTGCTTCTGAATATGGTTATAAAACCCATATTTATAGCGATTTTTCTGATTGCCCAGCGGCACAAGTAAGCGATGTCACTATTATTGGCGACTATCTTGATCAAGACAAGTTAAAGCAATTTGCTAAAAGCTGTGACGTTATTACTTTTGAATTTGAGAATATCCCAGTTGAGAGTGTAGAGACAATTTCTTCAGCAAAACCTGTTTATCCGCCGAAAAAAGCCCTTGAGATCGCGCAGGATCGTTTAAATGAAAAAACATTATTTAAAGATCTAAACTTACCCGTAGGCCATTTTGACAAAATTGATAGCTTAGATGACTTAAATAAAGCACTTAGCAATGCTGTCCTGCCTCGTGTTTTAAAAACGCGTCGCATGGGATATGACGGCAAAGGTCAAGTCATTATCAAAGCTGCTGGCGAAGCAGAAGCAGCATGGGAAGCTATTGGTGAACAGCCCGCAATCTTAGAAGAATTTATTCCTTTTGATTTTGAGTTTTCAATCATTGCTGCACGCGGCATTGATGGGGAAATAAAAATATGGCCTATTTCTCGCAATGAGCATGAAAATCATATTTTAAAACGCTGTATTATTCCAGCGACAGGCATATCAGATAGCATGAGCGTGCAAGCAAATGAAGCGGCTGAAAAATTGATGCGAGAAATTGATTATGTTGGTGTTTTTGCCTTAGAGCTTTTTGCTTTGGAAAAAGAAAACCGCATATTGCTGAATGAAATTGCGCCGCGTGTACATAATTCAGGTCATTGGACGCAAAATGGCTCAAATATCAGCCAATTTCACCAACATATTAGAGCCATTAGCACCATGCCCTTGCTTGAAGCAAAGCTGCTAGCACCGACACAAATGCTCAATCTCATTGGAGATTTTGAGCAAGAAGTCACAGATTATCAAGCGAATGAAAATGCGCATATTCATCTTTATGGCAAGGCTGAGGCGCGCCCTGGCCGAAAAATGGGTCATATAAATATAGTGAAATTTAACTAATTCCAGTCAATTTTTATAGCCTTTCCTATAAAAATATATTTTCTTCTTGAAGTTGCCGCAAAATAGCACCATATATATAGTGTGTTTATATTTATCTTATGAGGGATTTTCATAATGTCTGACTTTCAGCGTTATAATACACAGGCTCAAGCTGGCGTAGCGGTCGATGAAGGTTTACGCAGCTATATGCTTGGTGTTTACAACTATATGGCTTTTGGTATTGCCTTCACTGCAATTGCCTCTTTTGGTATGGCAACATGGGCATCGGCTAACCCAGCTGTTGCAAATGCGCTTTACGCATCACCATTAAGATGGGTTTTAATGTTTGCCCCTCTTGCATTCATTTTCTTATTTAGTGCAACAGCGCATAAAATGAAAGCAAACACAGCGCGTCTTGTCTTTTTTGCTTTTGCTGGCGTTATGGGCGTTTCCATGTCTTGGATTTTCATGGTATTTAACCTAGGCAGCATTGTCCAAATTTTTGCTATTACATCAGCAGCTTTTGCAGGCTTAAGCCTTTGGGGTTACACAACAAAGAAAGATATTTCTGGTTGGGGCAGCTTCCTTATTATGGGTGTTATTGGTATTATTCTCGCGAGCATTGTCAATATTTTCCTCGGCTCAGGCATGCTATCATTTGCTATTAATGTGATTGGTGTTCTTCTCTTTGCAGGCCTTACTGCCTATGATACGCAAGATATCAAAAACATGTATTTTGAAGGCGACAGCAGCGAAGTTATCAAGCATAAGCAAGTTAACGGCGCACTTCGTCTTTACTTAGACTTCATCAATATGTTCATGATGCTCCTTCAGCTATTAGGCAATCGCGAATAGTCTTTAAAAGTCTAAATTCATATTAAATAATACCCCCTGATTTATAATCTGGGGGTATTTTTGTGTTAATTTTGCACTCGCGACAAATCGCTACGCTCATGTCTCCGTAACTAACCTTAGCTTTTTACACTTTGCTTATTTAGGGCACGCGATGAGACCCGACGGAGCGAAGCGAGTACGGATCAGTCAAAGAGCATTATCAAATAAATGATGAGACCCGACGGAGCGAAGCGCGATGCGGGAT
>WTKA01000163.1:11054-20673 GCA_011524605.1 Hyphomicrobiales bacterium
AAGAGCATTATCAAATAAATGATGAGACCCGACGGAGCGAAGCGCGATGCGGGATATGTTTGTGTAGGTCATGTATATTCTTCATAACTACTAGGAAAATAATGTTTTGAGAGATTAATTTATTTGCTCTCACGGCAGTTGCCATAAATGGCAACGCCTCCGAGGGGCGGCCTGACCAGCCGACGTGCAGTCGCACTTGTTTGAGTGCCTATAACTAACCTTATTTTTTACACTTTGCCTATTTAGGGCACGCGATGCGGGATCACTATCGCTCAAAGCTCTATGCTAGATAACAAAAAACCCCGCATAAAATGCGGGGCTAAAATTACTATATCTCTAATAATAAAAGCGAGATGCTAGTTATAAGACCAGTCACGAATATCAACAAAATAGCCCTTAACAGCCGCAGCTGCTGCCATTTCTGGTGATACAAGGTGCGTACGCCCTTTAAAGCCCTGACGTCCTTCAAAGTTACGATTTGATGTTGATGCGCAGCGCTCTTCAGGCTTCAACTTGTCGGCATTCATTGCCAAGCACATGGAACATCCTGCTTCACGCCATTCACAGCCTGCTTCTGTAAAGATCTTATCCAGCTCTTCTTGCTCGGCCTGCTCTTTCACAATACCAGAGCCTGGAACAATCATCACATGCATATGGTCTGCAATTTTATGTCCTCTGAGAACTTTTGCCGCGGCACGCAAATCTTCAATACGTCCATTTGTACAAGAGCCAATAAAGACACGATCAAGCTTGATCTCTGTCACTGGCGTACCTGCTTCTAAACCCATATAGGCAAGACTACGCTTAATCGCTTCTTGCTTATTTGGATCTGTAGACGCTTCAGGACCTGGAACAACATCTGCAATGGAGACAACATCTTCAGGGCTCGTTCCCCAAGTTAATGTCGGCGCAATATCCGCTGCATTCATATTGATCTCAACATCAAAAACGGCATCTTCATCAGAGAAAAGCGTTTTCCAATAATCAACAGCCATATCATAAGCCTCATCCTTTGGTGCGCGAGGCTTGCCTTTGATATAATCAAAAGTCTTCTGATCAGGCGCGATTAAGCCTGCACGAGCGCCACCCTCAATTGTCATGTTACAAACCGTCATCCGGCCTTCCATGGATAAAGCTTCAATCGCATCGCCAGCAAATTCGATTACATGGCCTGTACCACCAGCTGTCCCGATCTCACCAATGATTGCAAGGATAATATCTTTAGCCGTTACACCGTCTTTGACTTGGCCATTGACATTAACACGCATATTTTTTGCTTTCTTCTGAATAAGCGTTTGTGTTGCTAATACATGCTCTACTTCAGATGTACCAATACCATGGGCTAATGCGCCAAATGCGCCATGGGTTGATGTATGGCTATCGCCACAAACAATTGTCATGCCAGGTAAAGTGAAACCTTGTTCAGGGCCAACAACATGCACAATCCCTTGGCGCTTATCGAGCTCTGAATAATATTCAATACCAAATTCCTCAGCATTTTTAGCAATGGTAGCGACTTGTAAAGCTGATTCAGGGTCATCAATACCTTGGCTTCTATCTGTTGTTGGCACATTGTGATCTACGACAGCAAGCGTTTTTTCAGGCGCGCGCACTTGGCGCCCTGCCATACGAAGCCCTTCAAAAGCTTGTGGGCTTGTTACTTCATGAACAAGATGGCGATCAATATAAAGCAGGCATGTGCCATCATCTGCTTCATGGACTAAATGATCATCCCAAATTTTGTCGTATAATGTGCGACCCATCTTGTATAAACTCCATCAAAATTGTAATTTCCCAGCTATCGATAAGCATCCTTGAGAAAAAAGTAAAGATCTCCCGTCACTATTATTGCTCAAAAATAGATATTATGATATGGCATCAAGCTGTTTTTGATTTGTTTTTTATATTTCAATATTCTAAAGGACTTATTTTAAAGAACTTATCTTTATGAGTGATGATCAATAAACGCGCTGAGAAAACAGCAAATATTGATTTTCGAAGATTTTTTGAGGATTTTTTCATGAAAACAAGGAGAAGCCCTTGCAAGCATGGAAACTCCTTTCTATATCAGTTTCAAGCTATGGAACGAAAGTTTCATAAGACTGGGGAGTAGGTTTAAATATTATATTTTGACTTACCAAGCTGAGTAGCTTTTTGGACTTAGCATGTCCGCCTATATTAAATAAAGGAAGAGATTAAATGGGCAAAGTAATTGGTATCGACCTTGGGACGACCAACTCTTGCGTTTCTGTCATGGAAGGCAAGGAACCACGCGTTATTGAAAATTCTGAAGGCACGCGTACAACGCCTTCAATGGTTGCTTTCACAGAAGACGGTGAGCGTCTAACAGGTCAACCTGCAAAACGTCAGGCTGTTACAAATCCAGAAAATACATTATTTGCTGTAAAACGCCTTATTGGCCGCAGATTTGATGATAAAGCCGTTAAAAAAGATAAAGAGCTTGTTCCTTACGAGATCGTAAAAGGGTCTAACGGCGATGCTTGGGTTAAGGCTCAAGGTGAAGATTATTCTCCTTCACAAATTTCTGCTTTCATTTTGCAAAAAATGAAAGAAACAGCAGAAAGCTTCCTAGGTGAAGAAGTAACACAAGCTGTTATCACAGTGCCTGCTTATTTCAATGACTCACAGCGCCAAGCAACAAAAGATGCGGGTAAAATTGCTGGTCTTGAAGTACTTCGCATCATTAACGAGCCAACAGCAGCGGCACTTGCTTATGGCCTTGATAAAAATGATGGTAAAACAATTGCTGTTTATGACCTTGGCGGTGGTACATTTGACGTTTCTATCTTGGAAATTGGCGATGGCGTTTTTGAAGTAAAATCAACTAATGGTGATACTTTCTTAGGCGGTGAAGATTTTGATATGCGTCTTGTTGATTATCTTGCTGATGAATTTAAAAAAGAAAATGGCATTAATCTTCGCGATGACAAACTCGCTTTACAGCGGTTAAAAGAAGCAGCAGAAAAAGCAAAAATTGAGCTTTCTTCTTCAACGCAAACGGAAATCAATTTACCATTCATCACAGCTGATGCTTCAGGTCCAAAGCACCTGACAATGAAGCTAACACGCGCTAAATTTGAAGCACTTGTAGAAGATCTTATCAAGCGTACTGTTGCCCCTTGTAAAGCGGCAATTAAAGATGCAAGCTTAAGCGCTAGCGAAATTGACGAAGTTGTCCTTGTTGGCGGCATGTCACGGATGCCAAAAGTACAAGAAGTTGTAAAACAAATCTTTGGCAAAGAAGCGCACAAAGGCGTCAACCCTGACGAAGTTGTTGCGATGGGTGCAGCAATTCAAGCAGGCGTACTACAAGGCGATGTGAAAGATGTCTTACTTCTTGATGTAACGCCACTATCTCTTGGCATTGAAACACTTGGTGGTGTGTTTACACGTCTTATTGATCGTAATACAACAATTCCGACAAATAAGAGCCAAGTTTTCTCAACGGCAGAAGACAGTCAGCAAGCGGTGACTATTCGTTGTTTCCAAGGGGAACGTGAAATGGCTGCTGATAATAAGCTGTTAGGTCAGTTTGATCTTGTTGGCATTCCATCTGCACCTCGCGGTGTTCCACAGATTGAAGTCACTTTCGATATTGACGCAAACGGCATCGTTAGTGTTTCTGCAAAAGATAAAGCAACCAATAAAGAGCAGCAAATTCGCATTCAAGCCTCTGGCGGTCTATCAGATGATGAGATTGATCAAATGGTTCAAGATGCCGAATCAAATGCAGAAGAAGATAAAAAGCGTCGTGAGCTAGTCGAAGCAACAAACCAAGCTGAAGCACTTGTTCACTCTGCAGAAAAATCGCTTTCTGAATTTGGTGACAAGGTTTCAGATGCGGATAAATCTGCGATAGAAGCTGCGATTGCTGATGTGAACAGCGCTGTTGAAAGCGGAGAGCCTGACGACATTAAAGTTGCTTGTGACGCGCTTTCAGAAGCTTCTATGAAGCTTGGTCAAGCAATGTATGAAGCAGGCGATATGAGTGATGAAGAAGCAGCTGCAAAGGCTGATTTTGAAGCTGACAGCGCTGCTGATGATGATATCTTAGACGCTGACTTTGAAGAAGTTGACGAAAAAGACGATACACAAAAGTCTGCTTAATCTCAGGCTGATGCATTTAATAGCTGGCTATATTTATGGCCAGCTATTTTGTAACTTTATAGATAAGAGACATAAGCGCTCCCTTTGATGGTACATTAGCTAGAATGATCATTGTATCCGCACAAGCCTTCCCGCCGCGTAAAGGCGGTATCCAAAGCCTATTATTTGGTGCAGCACAAGCAATGTGCAATGCAGGTCATGATGTAAAAGTCTTTGCCGACGGCAATAAACAAGCAGGCCAATGGGACAAAGAGCAAAACCATCCATTTATAATCCAGCGCTTCTCAGGTTGGAAGCCAATACGGCAAAGAGTTAAATCTCTACATATTAAAAAAGCGACTACCCAACATGATGTGAAAGCTATATATTTTGACACATGGAAGAGCTTAGAAAATCTAAAAGGCGACTTTGATATTCCCCTCATTGTTTGGACACATGGCAATGATGTCAATGATATGGGTAAAAGACAAGGCCGCATCAAAGCAGCATTAACACGCGCTGATAAAATTATTTGCGTTTCCTCACATACCTATAACACAGTCGCGAATATTTTAGGATCAGATGAAAAGTTAGCGCTTATCCATCCAAGTCCAAATCCAATTCAAACGCCTACAGCTGAAGAAAACGCAAATACTGAACAAGCATGGCAGACAACTCAACCGCGTCTTGTTAGCTTTTGCCGCTTAATTGATTGGAAGGGTATTGATCATGCGCTCAAAGCCTTACCTGAGGTTATACAGCACTATCCAGAAGCACGCTTTTTAATTGGCGGAGAAGGCGATGATAAAACGCGGCTTGAAGAAATTATTCGTGATTTAAATCTTAGCCAATCTATAGAATTTATTGGCTGGGTAAGTGAAACACAAAAATCAGCCTTTTTAAGTTCAGCTGATATTTTCTTGCAGCCAGGAAGAGATGTTAAAGGCGAAAAGGAAGGTTATGGCATTAGCTATGCTGAGGCGGCGTTACATGGCCTACCCTCGATTGCTGGCAATGCAGGCGGCGCTCCTGACGCTGTGGTTGAAGGCAAAACAGGTTTTGTTGTCGATGCCACTAACCCACAAAATATATCAGCAGCAATATTAAAGATATTATCCGATCCTAATCTACATAAATCTATGCGTGAAAATTGCACGAGCTATGGCAAAACATGCTTATGGGATCATAAAATTAACGAAATTTTGGCCTTAGCAGGGCTTGAAAAACAAATATAGTGAGTATCGCTTATGGCTAAACGCGACTATTATGAACTTTTAGGTGTCGAACGCGGAGTTTCGGAAAAAGAGCTCAAATCCGCCTTTCGTAAAAAAGCAATGCAATATCATCCAGATCGCAATCCAGATGATGCCGAAGCAGAAGCTAAATTTAAAGAGGTTGGTGAAGCCTATGAAATTTTAAAAGATGCAGACAAGCGCGCCGCTTATGATCAATATGGTCATGCAGCCTTTGAACAAGGCGGCATGGGCGGCAGAGGCGGATTTGATCAGGGCTTCTCTTCTTCCATGTCTGATATTTTTGAAGATCTATTTGGCGATGCTTTTGGTGGCGGTCGCAGGGGTTCGTCCCGAGGACGCGGTTCTGATATTCGCTATGATTATGAAATTAGCCTAGAAGACTGTTTTAACGGCCAAGAAGCTGAAATTAATGTGCCAACGCAAGTCAAATGTGATGTTTGTGATGGAAGCGGGGCAAAACCAGGCACAAGCCCTGTTACATGTAGCACATGCGGTGGCCACGGCAAGGTTCGTATGGCGCAAGGCTTTTTCTCCATAGAGCGCACCTGCCCTACATGCCAAGGCAGAGGTCAAATTATTGAAGATCCTTGCGGCAATTGTCATGGCGCTGGCCGCGTTACCAAAAAACGCGTTCTATCAGTTGATATTCCTGCAGGTGTTGAAGATGGCACACGCATTCGTATCTCTGGTGAAGGCGAAGCGGGCGTTCAAGGCGGGCCATCAGGTGATTTATACCTCTTTATTTCCGTTAAACCCCATGAATTTTTCCAGCGCGATGGGGCTGATCTATTCTGCCGTGTTCCTATCTCCATGAGCACTGCTGCCTTAGGCGGCACATTTGAAGTCCCTACCATTGAAGGCGGACGTGCAAGTGTAAAAATCCCAGCGGGGACACAAAGCGGTAAACAATTCCGTTTACGTCAAAAAGGCATGAGCATTTTACGCCAAGCAAATAAAGGCGATATGTATGTTCAAGCGGTTGTGGAAACACCACAAAAGCTGACGAAACGCCAAAAAGAACTGCTTGAAGAATTCCAAGAAATTTCCAGTGCGGATAATAGTCCTGATAGCGAAAATTTCTTTACGCGCGTAAAAGACTTTTTCCAGTAATTTTTGAGAATGTCACTTATGACAACTAGGCTCAGGGCGTGATTATTTTGTTCAATTCTGTTTGAATTAAAAGTATTAGGTCCTGAGCCTAATACCCCTAAAAAAAATGATTATAATAATGTAAATATGCTGGAGACAAAGAATGGCAAAGACTAATATGCAGGCCATCGCTTTGATGACAGTGTCCATGCTCTGCTTTGCCATTACCGATGGCTTTATCAAATTGGTTTCTGAAGAGGCAAATGCAGGGCAAATTATGGTTCTTGCCAGCATTATATCTTCCCTTATTTTCATTGTCCTTATCTTTTATAATAAAGATGACTTTCAATTTAAGATCATGTTGGAACGCCCTATTTTAATCAGAACTTTGGGCGATGTTTTTGGCGCAAGCTGTATGGTCATATCCCTTGGCCTCCTCCCCCTTGGTAATGCTTCGGCTATTTTACAATTTCAGCCGCTTGTGGTGACGATGGGTGCGGCTTTGTTTTTGCGCGAAAAAGTTGGCTGGCGGCGCTGGAGTGCCATTATTATCGGCTTTATTGGTGTTATGATCATTATTCGTCCTGGCCTAAATGGCTTTAATAGCGCATCTATTTTAGTGATCTTTGCAGTTATTGGGTTGGCAACGCGGGACTTAGCTACGCGGGTCATTAGAACCAATATAGCCAATTCTTCTATCTCTTTATTAGATAGTCTTGCCTTAATTATTGCAGGTTTTATCATTAGTTTGTTTTTTGATAATAGCTGGCTTTTCCCGCTAGAGATCTATGCACATATGGCTTTGATTGGCTGCTTTGGCGGTTTAGGCTATTTTTGCATTACAAAAGCGGTGCGCCTTGGTGAAATTTCTGCCATTGCCCCCTATCGCTATTCTCGCCTTATCTTCGCTTTGATATTAGGCTTTATCTTTTTTGGTGAAATTCCAGACATGGCGATGATGTTAGGCTCAGCGATTATCATTAGCGCGGGCATTTATACAATTTATCGTGAAAAACAATAATATTCCCTTTTATTAAGCATATCAAATATTGAGCCTCAATCAGGGTTGATAACTAAATAAAACTCTATATGGTGCCTTTAAATTTACTACCTATCATTTAAGGAATATATTATGAATGATGTAATCATTGATGAGCAGGATGGAGCAAACGAGCCAAAAACAAGCGGCGTTACACCTGTTTTCACAGCTCAGTCCAATACCTATGCTAAAAAAAATGTAATCGGGACTTTTCTTACATTAATCACTTTTGGTATTTATCGCGCTTGGTTCACAACAAATTTACGCAAATATCTTTGGACAAACACGTCTTTTGATGGCGATCAGTTTGAATATCTAGGCACAGGGCGCGAGCTGCTTATTGGCTTTATCATTGCCGTAGTGTTGACATTGCCCATCATTGTTGTGCCACAGCTTGCCGCAACAGTTTTTGCAGACAGCGCCCCTCAACTCCTTGGCCTTTTGAGTATATATTATATCTTTTTCTTATTTTTCATTCAATTCGCCATCTATCGCGGTCGTGCCTATCGCCTATCACGTACCTCTTATAGGGGCATTCGTTTTCATCAGACAGGGAATGGTTGGCATTATGCCTTCAAATCATTTTTATGGATGATGCTTCTTATGCCAACTTTAGGCTTTGCTTACCCGTGGATGCGCGCATGGCAAATTAATTATCGTGTTAACAATACATGGTTTGGATCGCAACAAGCAAGTTTGGAAGCAAAAGGCAAAGATCTTTTAAAGCCTTACTTAAAAGCTTTATTCGCGGCCTTTGCAATCGGCATAGCCATTTCATTAATTCTCACATCAGCTATATGGCAAGGCATAATCTTAGGTGCTGTATTATTTATTTACTTCTCTTTCCCCTATCTAGCGGCTCGTGAATTTAAAATTTTTACATCAAAAATCAAGCTTGGTAGCGCTTATGCTATTTCGGATTTTAGAGCGCGCAAAGTTTATCTTCGCTTGCTAGCCTATATCTTAGCGCTGTTCGCAGTTATGATTGTTTTAGGCATTATCCTTACTCTAATTGGCAGCTCAAGCTTATCGTTAGATATGTTTAGAGAAGATCCTCAAATGGCTTTGATTATGGCTATGTCTAATCCTGTTCTTATTGGAGCATTGGTTTTATCTTATCTTGCTTTCATTTTCACATCTGTTTATCTCTACTCTAGAATTTTTAGATTTGCTATTTTGCGCCATCTTGTAACAACAATCACGGTTTATAATCATGCCGACTTAGTCGCAGAAGCGGTACAAGGGGAAGATGTCTCTGGCACTGCCGCAGGCATTGGCGATGCTATTGATGTGGAGTTTGGCTTTTAGGATTATTTATGAGCGATCATATAGAACAACAAGAAAAGCAAGGGCTGCATGAAAATGCAGCTCTTGTCGCACGATTTTTTGATGGTCAATCATCAAAAGCACACGCTGTATCCCTAAAAATTAGCGATGAAAATATCAGCTTCATTGCAAATGGTATTACGCAAAGCTGGCCAGTGCAGGACATTGAAAAATATAGCGATGATGATAATCCCAACCTGATTTTAGGCTCGCTAAAGCTTGCCCCTGATGCAAGGCTTGTGATCAGTGATCAGCAGCTGATGGCGGATATTGAAAAGCGCTTTCCTCAATTTGAAGAAAATTATAAAAAACAAAATAAAATGGGCGGTAAAGTCGTAGCCTATGCTATGGCAGCTGCTGCTTGTCTTATTTTAATTGGTATTTGGGGTGTCCCCTTTGCAGCAGAACGTTTCGCTCCCTTTGTGCCTGCCAGTGTTGAACAAAGACTTGGCAAAGCAACTCGAGGGCAAATTGTAGGTATTTTCACGCTCAATAAAGGCGCTGATATATGCGAAGCGGAAGCAGGTGCGCAAGCGTTACGCAAAATGGTTGCTCAAATTGAGCCAACACAAAATTTGCATGTCCCTTTAAATATTATCGTTATAAAATCGCCCATCGCCAATGCCTTTGCTTTACCAGGCGGCTATATGGTGATTATGTCGGATATTCTCAAAAAAATGAAATCATCGGACGAACTTGCCGCTGTTATTGCCCATGAAATGGGACATATTAAACATCGCCACTCAATGAAAATGCTCATGTCTAGCTTGGGCTATAGCTTTATTTTTTCAACCCTTTTAGG
>WTKA01000163.1:20773-26673 GCA_011524605.1 Hyphomicrobiales bacterium
TTGAAAAATATATGCGGCCAACTCGCTCCCTTTACAAATGATGCCAATCTATTAAATTAATAGCCATGGCGTATTTTCAACCTATAAATACACAAAATGATAGATAGAAAACAGCCCTTAATTAAAGCTTTGTTAGAAAGGCGATCTGCCCCTGCAAAATGGAGTGGACGGCTCGCTTTTGGCATTTATTTCGGCTTTCTTATGCTCATTTCAGCTTGGCTTTTGGGATATGTCAGCCCTAAGCATTATGTGGCTGGACTAGCCCTATTATTTATTGCCCCTGTGTTTATCATCATCTTAGCATTATGGGGCATGGCTCATGTTTGGAACACAGGATATCAGGGCGGGAAGCGCGCATCCTTTGCTTGCTTTTTAATGCTTCCCCTAGTGATAACACTTACTCTGGCTATCATGAATGTTTCAAAAGGACAGATTACCCATGATGTTTGGACAGGTAAGAGCATCACAAAGCCTGACTATGAAAGCCTTGCCCTTATTCGCTCTCAACATATCTATCGTGCTGCCATTCCAGATCGGGTGAAAGAAAGTGGTTTTCTTAAAGCACCGCCAGCGCCTCCTCTCCCTGTCATCATGGATATTTCTATGCAAGAAGCCGTTAGCTTTGCTGTTCTAACTGCTCAGCTTGATATGGGTTGGTCGCTTGCAACGGATATTCCAGATATTGTCACTGAGAATTTTAAATTTGAAGCAACTGACAATAGCTTTCCGCTATTTTTCAAAGATGACATCATTGTTGTTTTAGAAGAAAAAGAAAATGGAATTCATATCAATGCCCGATCCTCTTCTCGCATTGGACAGCATGATTTTGGCGCGAATAGAAAAAGAATTGCAGCCTATTTTAGATTGATCGAAAGAAGAGCTGCAGCAACAATTTATAATCCTGATAATTTATCCATCGGCCTCAAATAATATTGGAAAAAGCTGCTATGGCAAATATTGATAAAAATAGAGAATTTATCTCCATAGGCATGGCCGTGATGACTGTGTCTGACACGCGATCCTTGGAGGATGATAAGTCAGGTCAAATCTTAGCAGATCGCCTCACAAATCATGGTCATAGTTTAGTCGGTAGAGCAATTATTATTGATGATAAAACGGCCATTGAAAAGCAAGTCCTAGAATGGGTCAATGATCCCAATATAGATGCAATCATCACAACAGGGGGCACTGGCCTTACAGGGCGAGATGTTACCCCAGAAACCGTAGAAGCTCTCTTTGATAAACGGATAGATGGGTTTTCCACCCTTTTTCATATGCAAAGCTATGAAAAAATTGGTCTATCAACTATCCAATCGCGCGCAACAGCTGGACTAATCAAAACAACATTTGTCTTTTGCATACCGGGCTCACCAGGGGCTTGCAAAGATGCTTGGGATGGTATTTTACAATATCAGCTGGACTATCGCTATAGACCTTGTAACTTTGTTGAAATCATGCCCCGATTAGATGAGCATCTACGCCGCACCCCTTCATGAACGCATTTTGTAGCGACCAAATAGACATGCAAGCGCTAGCAATAAGCCTGATACCACCGCAATCATGCCCGCTGAACTGAATGTATTTACATATCCAAACCATAGGGGCACATGGCTTGCAAGGATAAAGCCTAGCATAGCTGAAGCCACAGCAATCACCACACTGATATAGATTTGTGACAGTAAGCGATTAGTCATAAGCCTTGCCGCAGCTGCAGGGCAAACAAACATAGCAATCACAATGATAGACCCCACCGCATTAAAAGCCATAACAGCGGCTAAAGCAGCACAAACAACAAGGCTATAGCGAATAGTTGCCACCCGAAGCCCTATGCTTGCAGCAAAGCCTTCATCAAAGGTTGAAATTTTTAAAGGACGCCAAAATAAAACCAGTAAGACTAAGAAAATAACGCATATGCCTATCATGCGCCAGAGTTCCGCCGGTATTTCTGCTAAAGCCGCATAAGAGAGGTAAGAATTTTCAGCCAAAGAAGGCAACCAAATTAGGCTTTCTAAATTACCATATAAAGCATGCTCAACATCTAAATTCACAGCACTTGTATCGCTTTGCTCTAATAAGATAACACCAACAGCAAACATGGTTGTGAATACCACCCCCATAGCCGCACCCGATTCTATTCGACCAAGCTTATGGATCAGTTCAATCACAAAAACAGCAAATAAAGCTGCAAATGCGGCTCCGCCAATCATAGGCCATGTTGAGACCGTCCCTGTGAGTAAAAAAGCAAATACAATACCTGGCAAAACAACATGACTAATCGCATCTCCAACCATCGCTTGCCGTCTTAAGACTAGGAAATTGCCGGGTAAAGCACAAGCAATCGAGGCAAAACATGCAATTAAAATCGGAATTAATGAAAATTGAATAAAATCAGCGCCCAAAATCATATCACCCTATTTTGCTTATCAATGATTATATCGATCTGATTTAACTCGTCGCTTGTTAGAAAATTGGCAATATCTTCTAATTCATCAAAACCCTTCACATTGCTATTATGAACAGACATTTGGCGAAAAATTTGCCATCTCTTTTCTTCTAGCAATGCTTTGCCAGCTGCGGACTGACCTAAAGGGGTTGCCATACCATCTTTACGCAAATAGCCTTCTCTTGATAAAATTTTGAGTGTCAGCCCATCATAGATTTTTTCATTATGCCCTAAAGCAAGCAATCCTTGGCGCCTATGGACTTTTTCTTGAAATTGTCTTTGCTTCATAAATTGCGCTAGGACGCCTCTAAAAGGTGCAAATAAAAAAGACAATAAGAAAAAAATAAAACAAATCAAAACAATGATAGGCCCTGTGGGCATATCTGGTAAAAGAGCTGATAAAGCGGCTCCCATAAATCCTGATAAACCACCAATGATAGCGGATGCCCATAAAATAAATCCAATATTATCAGACCAAAAGCGCGCCGCGACCGTTGGAATAATCAATAAAGCAACAATTAAAATAAGCCCTGCAATTTTCAGTCCTATAACAGTTATACCCATGATAAGCATCATAAGGGAGAGGTCATAAAAGCGAATATTTAACCTCAAACTATGGGCATAAACACGGTCAAAAGAGATGAGTGTCAACGGCCTTTGTAATAATAATAAAATCATCAAACAAAAACCACTACCGATCACTAAGATATAGGCATCTTCTAATAACATCCCTGCTACAGCGCCAAATAAAAAGCTTTCAAGTCCCGCAACCCCGCCAAAAGATAACGTTTGGATATAGGTCAGCAACACCACCCCTGCCCCAAAGAAAACGGATAATATAGCGCCAATCGCGACATCTTCGCTCAAACGTGTATAACGATTGATTAGGTCAATACAATAAAGTCCAAGTGCCGCTGTTAAAGCCGCGCCAAACAATAAGCCAATCAGGCTTCTGCCCGTCCCGCCCAAAAATGTCATCACTAAAAAAGCGATTGCTATCCCTGGCAATGTCGCATGAGCAAGCGCATCACAAACCAATGCTCTTTTTTGCAAAAAGATGAAAACACCTGCCATGCCAGCAACAAAGCCTAATATTGTTGCGCCAAATAAAACAAGGCTCACATTATAGCCTGCTTGAAATAAGATAATCTCGATTAAATTTTCAATCATAGGCTTTCCCCTTATGAGGGCTGCTTATACCCATCAAGCTGGGTTAAGGATAAGGCACCACCATAGGCATGGTGGAGGTTTTCATTTGTAAAGGCCTCATCTGTTTGGTCGCTGGCAATAAGCCGCGTATTTAACAAAGTGACATGATCAAAATATTGATCAACACTAGCCAAGTCATGATGGACGGCTATCACTGTTTTTTTCTTTTGCTTTAAACGTTGTAAAACCTGTACAATTGCTTTTTCAGTTGCCGCATCAACCCCTGCAAAAGGCTCATCTAATAAATAAACATCTGCATCTTGCGCTAAAGAACGTGCTAAAAAGACACGCTGCTGTTGTCCCCCTGAAAGTTGACCAATTTGCCTATCCATAAAATCAGCCATGCCAACATGATCTAAACATTCATACACTTTGCTTCTATGGGTCTTAGTAGAGAGCCGTCCTAATAAACCAACTTTTTGATAAAGCCCCATCTCCACAACATCTTTCACCGTCACGGGAAAATCCCAATCAATAGAGGCTCTTTGCGGCACATAGGCTATATTCTTATTATTTTTACCAATCCTCTGACCATGCAACATCACATCGCCGGACAGTTTAGGCACAATGCCTAAAACAGCTTTTATTAAAGTGGATTTACCTGCACCATTTGGACCTATAATAGCGCACATTTGCTCTTTTGGAAAATCAACATCCACAGAGAATAATACCGGCGCTTCACCATAAGAAACGGATAATCCCCGCACGGATAATGCAGCTTGTCCTCGTTTAATATGGGCAATATTTTGACCTGAAATTGTGGCAACTTCAAATTTTTGCTGCGCAGCTATAACCATACTCAGCTCCTCTGTTCAAGGTTTAACTTGCCTTGCATCCCTTTTTCTGGAGTTTGCGCCCCTAAGGCAGATGAAATTGTCGTGACATTATGATCGATCATGCCAATATAGCTACCTTCATAGCTGCCAGGTCTGCCCATAGCATCAGAAAATAAAGATCCACCAACATTCAATTTATGACCTTGCGCTGCCGCGCCCTCAATTAAAGCTCTGATATTGCGATCAGAAACTGATGTTTCAACAAAAACCGCCTTTATCTTACGAACAACAATAAAATCAACTAGCTCGCTAATACGGTTAATACCCGCTTCGCTTTCTGTTGATAGTCCTTGAATACCCAACACCTCAAACTTGAAAGCATCGCCAAAATAGTTAAATGCATCATGAGCGGTAATTAATATGCGTTGATCGTCTGAAATTTGATCAAGCTGCGTATTGGCATATTGCTTAAGCTGCTTCAACTCAGCGTTAAAAGCTTGTGCATTTTCAATGAATATTGCTTTATTTTCAGGCTGATATTCTATCAATATCTGCTTAATATGCTCAACCACATATATCCATAAATCAGGATCCATCCAAATATGCGGATCATATTTATTTTTATACTCATCATGGGATAGTAAAATATCTTTTGGCAAGCTTTCTGCTACGGCATAAACATTTTCTGATTTTGATAGCTTTTTCATTAATGGCTGAAGCTGTGCTTCAAGAAAAAGGCCGTGCCATAGAATAAGATCTGCCTTTGAAAGCGCAATAACATCACTGCGCGTTTGGCGATAGGAATGAGGATCGACACCGGCACCCATTATGTTTTTTACAGCGACATGCTCACCGCCAATACGCTTGACACTATCTGCAATCATGCCTGTAGTTGTAACAATAGATAGTGTCTCAGAAGCTCGAGCTGAAAATGAAAATATTAAAAAAAATGAAATTACAACTTTAAAAAACACTTTATGTAAAAACATACCTATAACCTATAAATTTCTTCTTTTTGATTATGCGAATGATTTGCAACAAAGTCAATGCAATTCGGAATGATTTGCAAAAAGACCTAAATTTTTACTTTACACATAGTATTAAACAGGAAAATGACCTCTCCAGATCTTTTTTGCCGCATGTAACTAGAAAAAATGAAATAGGTTCGCTAAAGATAAATGAGGACAATAAGCAAGGGACTATGGCGTCATGAGTAAGAAAATTGAGCAATTCTCAAATGGCCTCCTTCACGATAGTTATATTCAAATATTAGCTGATCATGATCATTTATCCTGCACCATAGGCAACATAGAAAAGCAAATTCAGCCTGCGAGTGTTGACTTGCGCTTAGGCAAAAAGGCTTATCGCATTCGTGCCAGCTTTTTGCCCGGTGACAACACCAGTGTAAGCTCCCGTTTAGAGCAGCTTACTTTGCATGAATTCCCCCTTGAAGATGGCGCTGTTCTTGAAAC
>WTKA01000129.1 GCA_011524605.1 Hyphomicrobiales bacterium
AGGCTCACAACCTATTTTCAAGCATTTTTGCTTTTATCACGCAATTTTTTGAGACAGTTCTACATTATCAAAGAGGATTAATTCTGTTTGTTCGAAATTTTGTGCTTTGCCATAATAAAAACCTTGCGCAAACTCACAGCCAATAGAGATTAAGAAATCTTGCTGTTCTTGCGTTTCAATTCCTTCAGCAATAACTCGAGCTCCCAGCCCTTTGGCAATATACATAAAACCCGAAAGAATAATTTCTGACGATTTATCTTTTCCGATGCCATGAACAAATGATTTGTCTATTTTTATCTCATGAAAAATAAATTCATTTAAATGTCGGAATGATGCATATCCAGTACCAAAATCATCCATAGAAATCTCAACGCCCTCAGCAATAATCTTTGAGATAGCTCTATTCACAGCATCCGATATGCGCGATAGGAAAACATTTTCGGTAATTTCAAAAATCATATATTGGCATATATCTGGGTATTGCCGCAGTATTTTAATAATTTCATTATTTCCACTCTCTGAAGCAAGGGTTTCCTCAGAAATATTTACGGAAATTTTTCCAAAATTTAGACCTTTAGCCTTCCATTCTTTCATTTGTTCCAAAGTAGATTTTAAAATCAGCATTGTAAAATCCATCTGAAGCCCATGGTCTGCAATATTCATGAGAAATTTATGCGGTGAAATAATTTCTGTTGGTGATTTTTCCCATCGTGCGAGCGCTTCAAATCCTATTAACTCTTGTGTAATCATATTATATTTTGGCTGCAACCAAGGCTTAATTTCTTTATTTTCAATAGCGAGTGCAATTTCACGCCCTTGACTGGGATCAGAAACTTTTACAACAATATTGTCATTATAAACTTTAAAATTAGTGCCAGCTGACTTCTTCATCAAATACATTGCTGAATCTGCTGCAGTTAACATGCGATCAATATCACTAAACCTGTCATTATATTGCGCAATGCCAATAGCTGCATTTATTTTAATATCGCGATCATTAAAATGCAGAGGCTCATTAAAAATTGAAACTAAAACTGCGCCCAATTTTTTTGAGAATTCTCTCGTTCCATCTCCTTTGACAAGAACGCTAAATTCATCGCCACCATTTCTAATACATATATGATTATCGCACAAAACATCTTTAAGCCGTTTGCCAACTTCTTTTAAAACAGCATCGCCAGCAGCATGTCCAAAAGTATCGTTAATTGGCTTGAACATATTCAGATCAATAATCGCATAGACATAATTTTCATCAAGATGAAGCTCTTCTAAATAATAATCAAAGCCTTGCCTATTTAAAAGCCCTGTTAATGCATCATTATGGGCTGAAAACTTAAGAAGTTCTGAAAGCTTCTGCTCTCTCTTAAGCGCCTGTTCTAATTCCTTTGCGCGCTTTAATTTTATTATTTCATCTTTCTTTTTTTGAATAAGGGCACCCTTTAAATGAAAAGTTGAACGCCATAATTTTGCAATTTCATTTTTTCCATGCATTATATTTGGTATTTCAATATTCACATCATACCCTGCCAAGCTTTGTAGGGCATTTGTAACGCGTTTTATTGGCCTAATAATAGAAAAGATGGTCAAATAGAGCGCAAAAAATAAGATTATAAATAAAAGAGAAGCAAATTGATAAAACTGTGCAATTCTTTTATCACTTTCATCTTGAATGAGTTGTATATCCTTATTCGCTCTTATTAAATTTTTTTCTTTTAATGAGACAATAGTCTCTAGCAATTGTTTTGAATATCTATCAATACCTTGCAAAAGTGGCAAAGCGACCTGAGGCCTGCGTGATACAAGCACGAAAGAACTTTTTGATAGCTGGTCTAGCTTTTCTAACTGATTATTGATGGCAGCTAACTCATCAGGATAGAGTGAAATTACATCATTTGCAGCGGCAATACTATCAAGCAGCTTATTATGAGACTGTCTTGCAATAAAAGCTTGATCACTAATTCTACTTTGCTGATATTTTAAAGATGCATGAAGGGTTAGTTTCAAAAAAGATTTTTGAAAAAACTGAGCTGATTGTATTACCTCAGATAAAGTTTCATTTTGTTTACGTAACTCTATAGCAGCCGTTCTGCCGCTTGTATTAAGTTGATTTATAGAGTCAAATACAATTTTTGTACCCACTCCAAGTATAATAAATACAATTGTAATAACTATATATATGCGTAAACTTATAGACATTGGAATTTCTATTCCTCATCATATTTTATATTTCAATAAAACTAAGACATAATCATAGGACAGCAAATGATATGAGCAAGTCCTTAAGTGCATAATATTTTGACATTCTACAACTTAAAGACAAGAATACTTCATAACTACGCTAAGATGTTAGAAATAACGCCCTATTCCAGGAATGCTCCTGTACATAAATGCTTATCATCTAATAAAAATTTGCATACAACCATTGCGTCTGATGGAATTGTTGTTACAGGATGGGGAAATACCATATGTGTTATCATTGGTTTTTCTTCATGCACATGCTTCAAAACTTCATCTGCAAACATCAAACCGTTTAAATCTGGCACGCCATCAAAGCTAATGCCTTCATATTCCTGATGACCTGCATCATACCAATCTACTTTTTGGTCTGTCATGCCCCAAATATGTAATTGATTTGCTTCTCGCTTCCATGGGCTGTTTCTAAAATCGATAAGAGCCTGACCAAGGCCAACACGGTCTATATGCTCAAAAGCTAACTCAAGCAGTTTTAGTGACTCATCTTCTAGCTTATGCAAATCAGAGCCTGAATTTTGCGTGTGTAGCTCATTAATGTCACTTGCGACACCATGAGTAGCAAAAAAAAC
>WTKA01000047.1 GCA_011524605.1 Hyphomicrobiales bacterium
ATTTGTGAAAATATGAAAAAGAAAGAAATTAGTTGTTACGCAATTAAATAGCTTGAAGTGTGTATCAAGCCTTAATTGTAGAGTTGAGTAATGTGTAGGAGCCGAATTTATGGCAAATAAGTCGTTTGAGTTAATTGAATTTCCTTTGTCTAAAACATCAAAATTTGAGAAGGAAGCTAACGCCCTTTTTGAAGCAACCACGGGCTCTCAGTCTGATTTATTGCGTTACATGGTTGGCCTTGAGGACGAGTTTATTGATGATAGTCCACGTGTCACGGTAAGAATTTATGCGCTAAACCCTGATGGAAAGCCAGCTATACGTATTCAAATGTGATTTTTACTTTAATTTGTAATATTAATAAGCGCCTTAGCTTTTGCTTGGGCGCTTTATTTGTTTAATAACATCATCTGATTGACAAGTGCTAATCTATTGAATAAACCTTTTATATGCCGGTCGCAGCTCACCCGGTTATTTAAAACAAGGATTTTAGATTAATGAAAACTGCACTTATCTGCTCAGGCGGGTTAGATAGCGTATGCCTTGCTTATATGTTAGCAAGCGAGGGTAATCTTACTCGGCTTATTTCTTTTGATTATGGTCAGCGTCATAACAAAGAGCTTGAATTTGCAAAGCAATGCGCTGAAAATCTCAATGTTCCAATTCACATTATAGATTTAACATCTGTCGGTAATGCTCTCACAGGCTCGGCATTGCTCAATGATATAGATGTGCCTGATGGCCACTATGCCGAAGAAACAATGAAAACAACGATTGTGCCTAATCGTAATGCGATTATGCTAAGTATAGCTTATGGCATAGCTGCATCTACAAAAGATGATCGGGTTGCTACGGCGGTGCATGGCGGAGACCATTTTATCTATCCAGATTGCCGTCCTCTTTTCACGCAAAGCTTTGACGCCATGCAAAAGGCGGCCTTAGATGGCTATGCTGATATATCTCTTTATACGCCCTTTGTGAACCGCACAAAGGCTGATATTGTGGTGGAAGGTGCAAAAGTGAATGTGCCATTTAAGCAAACATGGTCATGCTATAAAGGCGGGGCGCATCATTGTGGTCGTTGCGGCACTTGTGTTGAACGTGCTGAGGCCTTTCATTTAGCTGGTGTTGTAGACCCAACACAGTATGAAGATACTCATTTTTGGAAAAAAACAATTCATAAAGATGAGGGGCTATAATGTTTCGAATTTGCAAAGAATTTCATTTTTCTGCTTCCCATCAGTTAGATCATCTTCATGAAGATCACCAATGCGCTCGTATGCATGGACATAATTATATTGTGGTTGTTGAACTTGCTAGTAAAACTTTAGATCAAGATGGTTTTGTTCGGGATTATGGTGAATTAAAAGAGTTGAAAACTTATATAGATGACAATTTTGATCATCGCCATTTGAATGATATATTAGAAGAATATTCTACTGCGGAAAATATTGCTTATCATTTTTACACATGGTGCAAGCAAAGATGGCCTGAAACAAGTGCTGTAAAAGTTTCCGAAACCCCCAAAACTTGGGCAGAATATCGTCCATGACACATTTACGAATTGCGGAAATTTTTGGCCCCACAGTTCAAGGGGAGGGGGCTGTAATAGGTCGTCCTACTGTTTTTATCAGGGCAGGGGGGTGTGACTATCGCTGTTCTTGGTGTGATAGTTTGCATGCAGTTGACTCTAAATATCGTCACGAATGGCTTAAAATGACAGCTGATGAAGTTTGGAATGAGGTTGACGCGCTTTCATCAGGGGTGCCGCTTCTGATCTCAATTTCTGGTGGCAATCCCGCTATTCAAGATTTTTCTACTGTCATCAAGATGGGTAAACAAAAGGGCTATCATTTTGCTTGCGAGACACAAGGGTCGATTGCTGCCCCTTGGTTTGATGCATTGGATATGCTTGTCCTTAGTCCTAAACCGCCTTCAAGCGGACACAAAGTCAATTGGGATGTCTTTGATAATTGTTTGAGCCAGCCAGCGAATAAACCCAACATCTCTTTGAAAATTGTTGTATTTGATGATGTTGATTTTGATTGGGCTTATGAAGTAGCACAAAAATACAATCATTTGTCGCTTTACCTACAGCCGGGAAATGATGATGTAGCAGCAGATTCCTCTTTTGACCTTTTGCAAAATCAGCATAAATATGAATGGTTGGTCAATAAGGTGAATGATAAAAAATGGTATAACGCCCATGTCTTGCCGCAGCTACATGTTTGGCTTTGGGGCAATAAGCGTGGTGTATAATTTTATTGAGGATAATAATTATGACAGATTCCATCTATAAAGATCTTCAACAGCTTGGTGGCGCAACAATTATGCCGCAAAGCCCCGAAGAAGCTGTCTTAGAGCGCGTGCAGAATCCGCAAGCTGACATTGACTATAATATTCGTTTTACGGCACCAGAATTCACATCTTTATGCCCTATGACGTCTCAGCCTGATTTCGCCTATATTATGATTGATTATGTACCTGGAGAATGGCTGGTAGAGAGCAAGTCATTGAAGTTGTTCCTAGGCTCTTTTCGTAATCATGGGGCTTTTCATGAAGACTGTACCATACAAATTGGACGCACCATAGCAGATTTTATACACCCAAAATGGTTGCGTATTGGCGGATATTGGTATCCTCGCGGCGGTATACCTATTGATGTCTTTTGGCAAACTTGTGAACGGCCTTCAGGGGTTTGGATCCCAGATCAGGATGTTCCTTCCTATAGGGGGCGAGGCTAGGCTCTGAGTCTAGCTTGCAGCATTGCTCTGTTCCTTATACATTATAGGC
>WTKA01000078.1 GCA_011524605.1 Hyphomicrobiales bacterium
CCCACTTTTCGGGTCTCATCGCGTGCCTTAAATTAACCTAATACTTTTCCCCGCACTTGATGCGGGGTAGGGTAGCGTGGGACACAAAATATCAAAGAATTTTAAATGATATAGCAAGAATAAACTTAAAATAAAAACCCGCCTTTTTTTAAAAAACGGGTTTTACATAGTTATAATAAGTAATATAAAAGCTCTAGATGAAACTTAATGTTTTCACTTGAACAACATTTTCTAAGCCGCGTACTTCTTCAACAACTGCGTCGGCAGGCTCGCCATCCACACCAATTAAAGCAATCGCATCGCCAGCTTCTTCTGTGCGACCAAGCGCAAATGTGGCAATGTTGATACCATGCTTGCTTAACACGCTACCAAGGCTGCCAATAAAGCCTGGCTTGTCTAGATTTGTGACATAAAGCATATTTTCTGAGAAGCCAGCATCCATTGAGATGCCTTTAACTTGGATGATACGCGGCTTGCCATCAGAGAAAACAGTACCCGCAACAGAGCGCTCTTGGCGTTCTGTCACCACCGTTAGGCGGATATAAGTCTCATAAGCGCTTGGGTGCTCACGCTTAACTTCTTCAATTGTGATGCCGCGATCTTTTGCAACAGATGTTGAAGAGATCATGTTTACATTTGAAAGAAGCGGCTGCAATACACCCGTCACAGCAGCAGAGGTGAGGGCTTTTGTATTCATTTCGCCAACAGGGCCTGCATATTCAATGCGAATAGCTTTTAGGCCTGTTTCTGTCAGCTGGCCTGCGAAAAGACCAAGCTTTTCAGCTAAAGCAACAAATGGCTTCAGCTTTGGTGCTTCTTCCGCTGAGATTGATGGGAAGTTAAGCGCATTTGTGATTGCACCAGTATTCAAATAGTCAGACATTTGCTCAGCCACTTGCAGCGCAACATTTTCCTGCGCTTCTGATGTTGCAGCGCCAAGATGCGGCGTACAAATTACATTTGGATGACCAAAGAGAATATTTTCTTTTGCTGGCTCTTCTTCAAATACATCTAATGCCGCACCAGCAACCTTGCCGCTGTCTAAGGCCTCTTTAAGAGCAGCTTCGTCAATAAGACCGCCACGGGCACAGTTGATAATGCGAATGCCGTCTTTCATTTTCGGGAAAGCATCAGCACCAATGATGTTTTTTGTCTTCTCTGTTAAAGGTGTGTGTAGAGAAATAAAATCAGAACGCTTTAATAGCTCATCAAGTTCAACTTTTTCAACGCCAATCTCTAAAGCGCGCTCAGGCGTTAGGAAGGGGTCAAATGCAATCACTTTCATTTTTAAGCCAATGGCGCGTGACGCTGCAATGCCGCCAATATTGCCGCAACCGATAATGCCGAGTGTTTTTGAGGTGAGTTCAACACCCATGAATTTAGATTTTTCCCATTTGCCCTGTTGGGTGCTTTCATTCGCTTGTGGGATTTGGCGTGCTAAAGCAAACATCATCGCAATGGCATGCTCTGCTGTTGTGATTGAATTGCCAAAAGGCGTATTCATAACAATAACACCACTTGCCGTTGCTTTTGGTACGTCAACATTATCGACACCAATACCAGCGCGGCCAACGACTTTTAGATTTTTTGCATTTTCAAGCACTTTTTCAGTGACTTTTGTTGCAGAGCGGATCGCAAGACCATCATATTGATCAATAATCTCAAGTAATTCTTCCTTAGAAAGGCCAGGTTTGAAGTCAACATCAATGCCATTGTCTTTAAAAATATCAACAGCACGCTGAGAAAGCTTATCAGAAATTAATACTTTAGGAGCCATAATCATTTCCTTTAAATAGGGGTATATGCTCTGAAAAAAGAGCTGATTTTAAATTTGAAATTAAGTTGAAGCTTGGTCATATAGCCTAAGAAGCCACTTTTGGGTCAAGTCTTAGGCTATAATCAATTTAGGCAATTTCGTAATAAGCCCAATCAAGCCAAGGCGTTAGCGCTTGTAAATCGCTTGCTTCAACAGTTGGTCCACACCAAATGCGAAGGCCAGCAGGAGCATCACGATAGGCGCCAATATCATAAGCAACGCCTTCTTCTTCAAGAAGTTTCACAAATTTCTTCGCAAAAGCTGCTTGATCTTCTTCGCTTAGGGCAGTGAAGCTGTCTGATACAAAGGAGAGACAAACACTTGAATTTGAACGCGTCTCTTCTTTTTCTGCTAAAAAGTCAACCCAATCAGTTTGCGCGACCCACTGTTCGATAACGGCAAAATTATCATTTGCCCGTTTAATCGTGCCTTGAGCGCCACCAACAGTTTCAACCCATTCAATCGCATCCAAAAAGTCGCTTACAGCGAGCATAGAAGGAGTGTTAATCGTTGCGCCTTTAAAAATACCATCTATAAGCTTGCCGCCTTTTGTAAGACGGAAGATTTTCGGTAGAGCGCGATCAGGCGTATAGCTTTCAAGACGTTCAACAGCGCGTGGGCTAAGCATTAACATGCCATGACCGCCTTCACTGCCTAATGCTTTTTGCCAAGACCATGTAACAACATCAAGTTTATCCCATGGCATGTCTTGTGCATAAACGGCAGAAGTCGCATCACAAAAGACAAGGCCTTCGCGGTCGCTTGGGATAAAGTCCCCATTAGGGACTTTTACGCCTGAAGTCGTACCATTCCATGTGAATAAAACATCACGGCTAAAATCAACTTCATCTAAATTTGGCAATGCGCCATAGCCAGCTTTTAAAATACGTAAATCTTCTAGTTTTAGCTGTTTTTGGGCATCTGTAACCCAGCCAGAGCCAAAACTTTCCCATGCGAGGGCATCAACGCCACGCTCGCCTAGCATAGACCACATTGCCATTTCAAAGGCACCTGTGTCAGAAGCTGGTACGATGCCAACTTTCCAATCGTCTGGTACACCAAGAGTGCTAGCTGCTTTATCAATCGCAGCTTTAAGCGCATCCTTACCGACTTTGGCGCGGTGGGAGCGACCCATAGTGTCTAATTTAAGTTTTGAAATATCCCAACCTGGTCTTTTCGGACATGGCCCTGAAGAAAAATTTGGGCACGCAGGTGTATTTACCGGTTTCACTGCCGGTGCAGTATTTTGCTTTGTCATAAGCTACCCTTTCAGATAGAAGCCTTGCGTTGGGGCAAGGTGTCCCACTTATTTGGGTAGCAGATTTCTGACTTTTTGCAAGTGTTTTATCGGTTTTTCACATCTTATATTTTACAGACTATGTTGAATAGATCTCATCTTTTCGTCTATAATAAATTAAATGCCTTTTATTTTTGCGCCAAATGCGTTCATGACATCTAAAAATTCAGGGAAAGATGTGGCAATCATTGTGCCATCATCAATTGCAACAGCTGTTTGCGCCTGTAAGCCTAAAATTAAAAAACACATGGCAATGCGGTGATCAAGATGAGTTTCGACAATACCGCCTCCTTGTACAGCGCCGCCATGAACAATAAGATCATCACCAATGATTTCAGCCTTCACACCATTTGCAATTAAACCATTATAAACGGCGGACAGGCGATCTGATTCTTTTACGCGCAATTCATCAAGTTCCTGCATATGGGTTTTGCCAGTAGCATAGGCTGCTGTCATTGCTAAGATAGGATATTCATCAATCATAGAAGCCGCGCGTTCCGCAGGCACGCTCACGCCTTTTAATTCGGAGTATTGAACACGTAAATCTGCAATTTTTTCACCGCCAGACAGACGCTCATTCATGATTTCAATATTTGCACCCATTTCAAGCCAAGTGGTAATAACACCGATGCGTGTTTCATTCATCAGTACATTTTCAATGATAATATCACTATCTGGTACGATAAGTGCTGCGGCAATGATGAAGGCTGAAGAGCTTGGGTCAGAGGGGACTTGAATATCTTGAGCGGTAAGTTGTTTCTCACCTGTTACAACAATTTTATTCCCGCCTTGCTGTCCTTCCTCACCTTCTAAAGGCGTTACGGTGATATTAGCGCCAAAGCCGCGCATCATATTCTCCGTATGATCGCGTGTGGGGATCGGCTCAATATAGGTGACTTCGCCAGGTGTATTTAAAGCAGCAAGTAAAATGGCTGATTTGACTTGTGCGGATGCTTTTTTCTGTTTGAAGCTTTTGGGCATAGGATTGAGTGTGCCAGAAAGCTTGCAGGGTAAACGATCATCTATTTCAAATTCCACGCTTGCGCCCATTTCCATAAGAGGGTCAAGGACGCGCTTCATAGGGCGTGATCTTAAAGAGGCATCGCCATCAAATGTGGCTGTTATGGGATGGCCTGCAACAACGCCCATCATAAGCCGTGAACCAGTACCCGCATTGCCAAAATCTAGGGCGCTGTGCGGTGTTGATAAACAGCCAACGCCAACGCCAGTTACTTCCCAGACACCGTCATCGCGCCGGATTATTTTTGCACCCAACTTTCTGCAAGCCTCAGCTGTTGCAAGAATATCATCTCCTTCAAGCAAGCCTTTAACAGTTGTCGTGCCGCGTGATAATAAGCCAAATATCATAGAGCGGTGGGAAATAGATTTGTCACCCGGGATGCTAACATTCAAGCCTTTTGGTCCAGATACAATAGATGATGATTCAAATTGTTGCATATCTTCTTTTGAATGTCCCATAAGACCCTCGCTGCTTGGCTGTTGTGAATACAAGAGAGATAACTATGCCCTTAGAAGCAAAAAGAAAAGAGGGAAAACGCGAAAATATTAAATATTACTGCTATCTATGTTATTTATTCACTTTACCCTATTGACAGCTTAAGGCATAAACGTCATTCAAGATGATCAAATATTTGCTTTTCTTAGCAATTTAAATTTATGGTATTATCCAGCCTAAACTTAGGGGTTTCACGTGGTTAAAGCAGAATTAGGTACGAAACGAATTTGTGAATCATGTTCGGCAAAATTTTATGATTTGAACAGAGATCCAATTATTTGCCCAAAGTGTGGCAGTGTTTTTGAAATTGTTGTTATAGACACTGTTATCCCAGAAGAAAGCCCTAAAAAGCCTGAAGATAAAAATCCAATCAATTCAGATGATGACGATGATGATGATTTGGACACAAATCCTGACATTATTTCTTTAGAAGATGCTGAAGATAATGATGATGATATTCCAGATGATATTCCAGATTTTGAAGATGACGATAGTATCGAAGCTGATGATAGCGATACATTCTTAGAAACGGATGATGATGACGATGATGGCGTTGTTGGTATTATCACACCAAGTGAGCGTAATGACGACGATCATTAATCGCTGTTCATCAATTTAAATACAAAAAGCCTCTCATTATATTATGAGAGGCTTTTTTTCTGCTTTTCTTTTTTTGAAATACGCTCATGCGCCGCTAAGGCTGCGCTCGGCTTTGCTCGCTAGTCCTTGGTTGCGCTCCCTCGCAGCCATTGAACAAAGTGAAATTGGCGGGAGAGCAAATTTAACTTCTCATCGCGTGCCTATAACTTACACCTTACTTTCCCCCGCTAGTTAATTTGCACTCACGACAATCCGCTTCGCTCATGTCTCCGTGAGGGCGGAGCATAAGCTCCGACGTGCAGTCGCACGCTTTTTATTGCCTATAATTAGCTTCTTATCTTGCTCAGATTTAATAATACACTTTTCCCCGCACTTGATGCGGGGTATTTTAGTGTGGGGCACAAGAGTTTTAAACTCTTTGATATTTTGCGCACCACGCTGCCCGACCCCTGATCAAGTCAGGGGAAAGGTGCTTTGTTAGTTCTGGCTAAATTGAACCGATTTAAAGAGCATTATAAAATAAAACGATAGCGATCCCGTATCGCGCTTCGCTTGTACGGGAAAAAGCTTTTTTGATTTAGATTTTATAGGCACTTCGGACGACTTGCGCGCCTCGCAGCCATTGAACAAAGTGAAATTGGCGTGAGAGAAAACAAATTCCGGGAAAAAAGTGTTTTGATTATGAAGAATTAAGCCTGCGACTGCAGTTAGGAGCTTTTGCAAAAGCAAAATCAGAAAGCGAAAAACTATCCTCTGCGACGACGGCGGCGGGCAGGGGCTTCTTTACCATCCGATTCTTTTGATTGTGTTTTTGATGGCTGGGATGTGAAATGCCCTAGGCGTTGCTCAATTTCTTCTAAGTTTGGCTTATCTCTTTTTTCATGACTATCAATAGCATCGCGCATTGCTTTTAAATGTTCGAATGACGTGCCGCAACAGCCGCCAATAATGCGTACGCCCGAATCTATTGCCGTGCGCGCATATTCAGCCATAACTTCTGGCGTTCCTGTATACATAAGCTCGCCCTCTTTAAATTCAGGAATGCCGCAATTGCCTTTTGCAACAATAATGGGTGCGTCTTCTACATCCGTCATAACAAGTGCGCTAGCAACCATATCAGATGCACCTACACCGCAATTTGCGCCACAGGCATGGGGTTTTGGATCCATAGATTTTGCAAACTCAACCATAGCATCAGGTGCAACGCCCATCATAGATTTACCTGCTGTGTCAAAGCTCATGGTGAAAACATAATCAAGCCCTGCATTTTGAGCAGCCTTTGCGGCAGCGCGCACTTCATTTTCAGCTGACATGGTTTCAATCCAAGCAATATCAGCGCCGCCTTCTTTTAAGGCATTGGCTTGCTCTGTAAAAGCTTCAACAGCTTCATCAAATGAAAGCGCACCTACAGGCTCTAACAATTCACCTGTTGGCCCCATTGATCCTGCAATAATAATATCCCTATCATATTGATCGGCGCATTTTCTTGCAATCTGTGCTGCTTTGACATTTAATTCATGGACGCGGTCTTGGGCATCATGAAGTTTTAAACGATGTTTTGTACCGCCGAAGGAGTTTGTTAAAATGATATCAGCGCCTGCATCCAAAAAGCCATTATGCAGCCATTCAATTTTTTCAGGGTGTTCATCATTCCATAATTCTGGTGGGTAGCCAGATTCTAAACCAATTTGAAATAGATTCGTTCCAGTTGCACCGTCAGCAAGTAAGATTTGTTTTTCGTTTAAAAGCTTTTCAAGTGCATTCATTATACTGTCCTTACAAGTCATCTATCGTAGATTTCTTTATATAGTATTTTAAAGATATAACAATGTCTTTATATGAATTTTCATGTTTTCCTCGACTGTATTTTTGAAAAAGAGAATCGTGCTGGAATTTTATAATTCGAATCATGTCTTTTACATATAGAATTAGAGAAGATCGTATGCTCGCAATACGGGAATTAAGGAAAATATTTTTTGTTAATAAAAATATTTTTAGAAAATTTTTGATCTAAAACTACTATATTATCTTTTGTTAAGTGCAAAAGATTTTTTTTATTATATAATAAAAACAATATTTTAAAGAAATCATTTCTGGGTAAATATATTTAAAGCATATATTAAACACTTATTAATAGAACTATGATCTTAAAATGCAAATAGTGGTTGTTATTTAATCGTATATACTATAGATTGTAATTGTATTCACAACACATTCTCCAGGAAGGGCGATCATGGACGTAGCATATCAGATGAATGAGCAATATACAGGTAACTCTAAAAAGCAAAAAAATGCAAGTTTAGGCATTTTATGGAATGTTATAAATATTTATCAACATAGCTCTAACATATCCAACAGGCTTTTGGGCGCTTATGATTTGCCGTTAAGCCAATATGTTTTGCTATCTTTATTCATGTCTTCACCAGAAGAAGGCAGGACTGTAACGAGCATTTCCCATGCTTTACATCAAAATCAGCCAACAATTTCTAAAATTGTTCAAAAGCTTTTACAAAAAGGCCTTATCGCTGCTTACCCTACAGCGCATGATGCACGGTCAAAAATTCTGAAAATCACACAAAAAGGGGTCGATGTTTATGATCATGCCTCAACAACACTGGAAGGCGCTTTGGAACCGATATTTAATGAATGGTCTCAACCAGATATCAATATGCTTGTCAGCCAGCTTCAAATGATCCGTTCCTATTTAGAAACAAGGGCTTAACCTTCATTTTTCTTGCGATTGGGGTGGTAATGGGTTAAGGCTTTTATCACCCCTCGCATGGTTCTTACTTCTTGTGCGGTAAATTCTACACGTGAGAACATATTACGCAGGTTACGGATCATACCTTCTCTTTTTTCAGCAGTTTTGAAGAAGTGAGCCTCATCTAATTCATCTTCCAAATGATTGAACATGCCAATAAGATCTTGTTTGGGCGCAGCAACATCATTCAGTAAACTACCGCCCGTTGGTTCAGGGACTTGATCATGAGCTCGAATATAAGCATAGCTGAAAATCAAGACAGCTTGCGCAATGTTTAAAGAGGCAAATCCAGGGTTTACGGGATAGGACATGATAGCGTCAGATAAAGCAATTTCATGATTGTTTAGTCCCCATCTTTCGCGACCAAAGAGAACCGCGCAGTTTGAGCCTAATAATTCTCTTTTTCTCAATTCTTCAGCACCAATTTCAGCATCATAAGCAGGCTTGACCATATGCCTTGCGCGCGCTGTTGTTGCAATGACATAGTTTTTGTCAGCAATTGCATCCTCTAACTTGTCAAATACTTGAACTTTATCAATGATATGATCAGCGCCAGATGAAGCAGAAGAGGCTTTTTCATTTGGCCAGCTTTCCCTTGGGTTCACTAGTCTTAGATCGTGAAGGCCAAAATTAGCCATAGCACGCGCGGCCATGCCAATATTTTCTCCAAGCTGCGGCTCTACTAGAATGATAGAAGGGCCTATGCAAACTAGATTTGCTGTAGAATTTGTTCCAGACATAAACTCTGCTCATTAAATGAAGGTTGATAGCCATTACACTAAAATTTATGCTGAGACTATAAAAAAATAAAGTCTTGCGCTGAATGTGAGTTATGAAACAGACTTGGATTGTAATGCATGATTATGAAAATCAGATTGACATAGAGATAAGAACATAGTAAGAACATAGTATGAACAAAAAAGGAAATGCTTAAGGCAATGTGAAAAACATGTTAAGAGTTTGGGGATAAAGAGCCAAGCCTATAGGTGTTGATAAAGATATCCATTACAAAAGGAATTAGGTATGGGACAAGCTTCGCTGAGATTAGTTGAGGATAACGGCATGGATAAAACAAAGGCTTTAGAAGCAGCACTTGGGCAAATTGAGCGTAATTTTGGTAAAGGCTCTATTATGCGCCTTGGATCAAGTGAACAAGTTGTTGAAATTGAAGCAATTCCAACAGGTTCTCTCGGTCTTGATATTGCCCTAGGGATAGGCGGCTTGCCTCAAGGGCGTATCATTGAAGTTTATGGCCCTGAATCTTCAGGTAAAACAACACTTGCTTTACATACGGTTGCGGAATGTCAGAAAAATGGCGGTACATGTGCCTTTGTTGATGCAGAGCATGCTCTTGATCCGATTTATGCGCGTAAGCTGGGTGTTAATTTAGAAGATTTACTTATTTCTCAGCCTGACGCTGGTGAGCAAGCTCTAGAAATTGCAGATACGCTGGTACGCTCTGGTGCCGTTGATATGCTTGTTATCGATTCTGTTGCTGCCTTGACCCCCCGCGCTGAATTAGAAGGCGAAATGGGCGATAGTCTACCTGGTTTGCAAGCGCGTTTGATGAGCCAAGCTTTAAGAAAGCTAACAGCGTCTATTTCAAAATCTAAATGTATGGTCATTTTCATTAATCAGATTAGAATGAAAATTGGCGTTATGTTTGGTAGCCCTGAAACAACAACGGGTGGTAATGCGCTTAAATTCTATGCATCTGTCCGTTTAGATATTCGCCGCATTGGCGCCATTAAGGATAAGGATGAAATTGTTGGTAATCACACCCGCGTCAAGGTTGTTAAAAATAAAGTAGCACCGCCTTTCCGCGAAGTTGAATTTGATATTATGTATGGGGAAGGTATCTCACGGCTAGGGGAGATATTAGATTTAGGTGTGAAGGGTAATATCGTCGAAAAATCAGGATCTTGGTTCTCCTATGATAGTACACGCCTAGGGCAGGGACGTGAAAATTCTAAAAAGTTTTTAAAAGACAATCCTGATGTTGCAAATGTTATTGAGCAGGCAATTAAGGAAAATGCTGGACTTGTTGCAAATGCATTAGAAGGCGATCCTGTTGATGAGAATAGCGACGGTGATGTCGCTGAGCCTGAAGCGCCAAAGAAACGAGAAAAGAAAAAATAGAGTATAGTTTTACGCGAAGATGATAGTCTTTATTATCACTTCAAAAATTATTCTAAATCATCATTCATCTTAACAATAGCCATTTTCTTAAATGGCTATTTTTTTACTCACCTTGAGCATTGCCTGTTTAATTGAGATCAAAAATTGTTGTCTCGCAAGCGCTAAGGCGCTGTTTGCGGATGCATTGTGATCCTTTGCTTTTGATTAAAGGTAAATTCTATAAAAATACTGATATCCTGCTTATACCTTAAATTTCTATCTAAGATTTGTACGTCTTTCTCGGATAAAGGAACGTGTTAGCTTGTCTACAAGCATATGCAACATAGTAAGCTTTTTCCTCAAGCGGGCAGGGATGTTTTTGCTCTTAGCTTTGTTGGCTGGATAGCCAATAAGAGCGCCCTCGCCATATTTTGCAAATTTATCTATATTCACACGGTTCACAACACAACCAGTTACTTTATCGCTTAGTTCTGGTGAATGTTCTAAGGCGCGTTTAATCGCGGATTTTTCGATGCGCCCCCAGTCTCCAACATAAATGACATGATCTACAATAGCTGCTAGTCCCCGTCCATCAGGTAAAGACAATAAAGGCGGAACATCAATGATGATATAATCAAAATAATCTCTTACCCTGTCGATGAACTCGTTAAAGACGCCTGTAACAACGATATCAATATTTGAAGGTTGGCGTGATAAATTCCGTGCAGGTAAAAATCTTAATTGTGTTGCTTGATCATGGGTAATCACTTCACTTAATTTTAATTTGCGTGTTTGGATCAGCTCTTCAATGCCATAAGCTGATTGCGGCGTTAAAGCGCGTGTTAATTCGCAATTGTGAAAATCGGCATCAATAAGTAAAGTGCGTGCACCAGAATGCGCTAAATGAAGGGCATTGATAATTGATAAAAAGCTTTTGCCTTCCCCTGTAACGGTTGAAGCAAACATAATAACCTTACCTTTTTTAGAGCTGTTCATATGCTCATCTTTAAGGCGCATTGCAAGCTGAGTATTTCTTAAGACTTCTGCAGTTGATTCATTCTTTTTTGCAATAACCCGATGGAATGGCCTTAAGACATTAAGTGGAATCACCGAACTATGCGGCGTTCGCGCTGTTGCTAAATGATTAAATGCTTGCGGAATAGCTTGTGCAAATTCACGATCTCTTGCAATTAAAAATGTGCCTTGTAGATCTGGTACAATACCTAAACACCCACGTCTTGTTGCAAGTTCTAGATCTGCTTTTGTCCATACTCGATTATCAATAATATATCTTAATAACGCTAATCCATAGCCGCCAGCACCGCCAAAAATAATAGCAAGTGCTAAAAACATAGCTTTAGAAGGTGAGCCTGGATTATTCGGAATTTCAGCTGTTTCAATAATATTTATGTTATTTGTAGGTAATTCTTTTAATTCCACAGTCTCATTATAGCGGCTAAGAATTGATTTATAAACATTACGTGCTGAATCCGCTTCCCGTTCTAATTCTTCAAGTTCTACAAGTTTTGGACTTAAAATATTAGCTTCATCTTTTGCATTTTGCAGATTAGACTTAACAAATTCTTCCCTGCTTAAAGCAATTTCATAGTCTGAACGGTAGGTTTCTGCAATGCGTTCAACTTCTTGTTTAATAAGCGCATTTGTTTGCTCTAATCTCTGCTTGGCGTCAATTACGGTTTGATGCTGGTCGCCAAATTTGCGTCCTAACTCTTCAATAACACGACGTGTTTTTGCATAGCTTCTTCTAAGCTCGATAATAACAGAGTTGTTGAGTACTTCTTTTACTGTAATATCGGAAGTTTCTCCCTTTAAAAAGGACTGTATACGCTCATATCTAGCTTTTGCCTCTGCAGCTTGTGTGGAAGCATTGACAAGCTGAGAGTTTAATTCAGTAACCTTACGCTCTGACACTTGAAGATTGTTAAGATCGCTTAGGTCATGTGCGATCCTAAAAGCCTCAACTTTTTTCTCTGCTTCTAAAACTTTTTCTTTTAGCTCTACACGACGTCCTTCAAGCCACAAATTTGCATCAGAGGCTGTTTTTAATTTAATTTCTAATTGATATTTAATATATTCATCTGCAATTGTATTGGCGACTAAGGCAGCTCGCTCTGCATTAATGGAAGAATAGCTAATCATAAAGACGTGTGTCAAACCTTTGCGACGTGTCGATATTTTCTTTTTAAATCTTGATAAAACAGACCTCTCATCACGATCTGTATAGTCGCCACGTGATGATGGTATATTTCTTTTTAAGCGATCGAATAAACCAATATCCATGAAGTCAGGATCATTCATAATATCAAGGCGATCCATAACTCGTCTTAAAAGATCATTGGTTTTTACAATTTCAATTTGACTGTCAATAATCAAATTTTCTTTCATTAGATTACTTGGCTGCTTTTCTTCATTGGGAAGGACAACAAGCTCTCTTGGATCAATGATCAAAGAAGTAGATGTTGAATAAGTAGGCAGCGTTGATTTGATCATAAACATGGCAAGCCCAACAAATATACTTGTTAGAACAATGATAACCCATATGCCGCGACGAAGGACACCAATAAGCTCACCAATGGAAATCCCACCACCAGTTTCTTCCATAGGTTCTTCATAGATACTCGGTTTTTGTTCCGCAGCCTGTAGCAATTTCTGCCTCTTCTTTCATATTTGAATAGAAGTTTAACGAGACTGCGTAAACAAACAGATAGCTTTTATGTTTTCTTCGATATTAAAGCTTAACATGCTAAACAGAAGTTTAATGATTTATATTGTCAAAATATTAATCTTCTGATTTTGTGTAAAAATACAATAATAACAACAATATGTTCAATATTAATATGTTAGAAAATATTCATTTTAGAGAGAATATGGTGGGCGGTAAGAGGCTCGAACTCCTGACCCTCTCGGTGTAAACGAGATGCTCTACCAACTGAGCTAACCGCCCTAACAGAACTTGTACATATCAAGTCTTTTGTAATATGACAAGCTGTTTTTTCATATTTATGCTATTTTTTTAAAACTTTTTAGCCATTAAGCAAATGGCCACTTCTTGGCGCGTATTTATAGAAAATAGGTAAATAAGCGGCGCCAATAAGCGGCGCTTTTGGGCCTGCAAAGGCGGTGGAAAACTCAATAGAAAAATCATTGATATGATTTTTAGAATATATCGACATCAACTCTTTTACGATTAAGACGGTGAAGTTTTCTGGTAGGCTTGAGCCGATTATAATTTTCTTAAGATCAAGCATTTGCGCTGTGGCATAAAGAGTTGGGTATATAGATATCGCAGTCTTTTTTACCCATTTTTCTATATAGTCAATTTGCTCTTGCTGAATATTCTCTACTAAATCATGCATATTTTCGATATTGAACAATTTTGATAATTGTTGAGATAAGTTCTTTAGGCTATTGGGGTCTACATAATTTTGTTGGGTAGATTTATTTTCTTGTATTTTAAAATCAATATTAGATTTTGATAAAAAAAGCTGTGAACCCGCACGACCATTTTGACCAAAATAGACTTCACCATTTAATATAATGGCACTGTCTAGCTGATTGCCAACCCATATATAGAGAGCGTTTTTATCATTATTATTTTGATCTGTCTTTTTAAGTTCTTCAGCTATTGCAGCACATTGCGCATGCGAGGCACATAAAAATGTAGATCCAAAGCGCTCTAATATATTTGTTAATATAGACTCTACATAGCTTGGCATTTGGTGTTTTTGTTCATCATAGTTGTGAGCAAGGCCTAGATAGCCCAAGCTAGGCGTAAAATATTCTTTGTCTTTAATCAGTGTAGATAGCTTATCAAGAATAAGGCTGATATTGTTAGTTCTAGTTATTTCAATAGGGTCTGCTAAAGACTTTTTTTCTTTACCTGAGAAATCAATACTATAGATATCCAGAATATCATCCGTAATTTCAATGCCAATAGAGGCACTGAAGGCTGGATTTAGAGCAAGGTTGATTTTAGGCTGCCCTCTACCACCATCATGAGATTTCCCGACAACTTGCACCATTTTATTCTGAATAAGGTCAGCCGTGATCGTTGATACTGTAGGTGTACTTAATTTTGTATAATCTGATATATGCTTACGGTTTAATTTCCGATGCTTTTGGATTGTTTTTAATATTATACGCTCATTATATGAGCGTGCTAGGTTTGAATTTGAACCAAAATATTCAAATTCTTGCGTCATTTTTGTAAAATATTTATTATCGCCCATGGCAAAGCGTTTCCTCTATTTATCCCCCCCCAATGTGCTTTCCCCTAAACACATCACAAAGTGTAGATAGAAACCATATTCCGTCAATATGTTTTTGACAGTAATTTATTTTGAAAAATTGTTAATACTAATAATTGTAATTTAATTATAAATTATTTTAAATAATAAATGATTTTATAAGTGCAAGTTATTATTAGATTTTTTATGATTACTTTGATATTTCTAGTTGGTTGTTTTGGTATATATTTGCTAGTTTGATTTTAATTCATTAGACAAAAGTATAGTTATGTAAATAATACTTATTTCAATCAAGGGTTACTTAGGTGTTTGTGTTTGCAAGGCTAGGGCGTGAAGTTCATCCCCCATCCCTTTAATAGCATCATACACCATCTGGTGTTGTTGAATTCTAGTCTTACCTTCAAACTGTGATGAAGTGACTTTTGCTGCATAATGATCGCCATCACCTGCAAGATCTTCTATCTCAACAATCGCATCAGGAATTGATTTTTGGATCATTGCTTCGATATCAGCTGAATTCATAGGCATAATTTAATTCCATTCGTCCGTAATTAATTCAATGATAATTTATCATTCATGAGGTCTGAGAAAAAGCGTTCGTTAGTATGGCGCAATTTCTCCAATGAAATAACACTATTTGTATTAATGGTGATATCTGAACCACCTGTTGTTCCAACTTGTTTAACAGGCGTTGCTAATTTTACAGCTAATTCTTTTAAATTTTCAGCATGCTGAGCAGAGCATGTAATGACATAGCGGCTTTGATCTTCACCAAAAGCTCTTTCATAAAGCTTGTCGTCGTCTAAAGAGATTTTTGCCCCAATATTACTTGCAAGTGCCATTTCAGCAATAGCCACGAGTAGGCCGCCATCAGAAATATCATGCACTGCAGTAATTAGATTTGCTGCAATTGCCTCTAAAATAAAGGCGCCGTGCTTTGCTTCAATGTCTAGATTAACTTCAGGGCAATCACCTGCCTCTAGCGAATGCATGAGTTGTAAATATATGGATTGGCCTAGGTGTGAACCTGCGCCGCCAATTTCAAAAATAAACTCTTCCTTTTGCTTAAAGGCAACTGTTGTCATTTCATCGATATTTTTGATCAGTCCAACACCGCCAATGCAAGGCGTTGGTAAGATGCCTTTACCATTTGTTTCATTATATAAGGACACATTACCCGAAACGATTGGGAATTTGAGTGTTTCGCAAGCCTCACCAATCCCTTTAATACAGTCTACAAATTGCGCCATAATTTCTGGTCGCTCAGGGTTGCCGAAGTTTAAATTATCTGTACATGCTAAAGGCGTTGCACCAACGGATATTAGATTTCGCCATGCTTCTGCAACTGCTTGCTTGCCGCCTTCAATAGGATTTGCTTCACAATAGCGTGGGTTAACATCTGTCGTCATTGCAAGGCCTTTTTGCGTTCTGTCAACGCGAACAACGCCGCTATCACCGCCAGGAATTTGTGCTGTATTGCCTTGCACAAGATTATCATATTGTTCCCAGACCCATCTACGTGAACTTAAAGCGTGCGATCCCATCATTGTTTCAAGGATTGCAGCAATCTCTGTGTTTTCATCATGATCAATATTTGCAGGAAGCGGGAGGGGCTTGGGTGGTGTTGTATAGGGGCGGTCATATTCTGGCGCTTCATCACCAAGTTCTTTGATCGGCAAATGTGCCATTTGCTCGCCGTGGAAACGAATGTCAAACATTAGATCATCCGTCGTTTCTCCAACGATTGCAAAATCTAGATCCCATTTTTCAAAGATGGCTTTAGCTATATCTTCTTTTCCAGGCTGCAAAACCATAAGCATACGCTCTTGGCTTTCTGATAGCATCATTTCATAAGGTGTCATGCCCTCTTCACGGCAAGGAACTTTTTCAAGGTCTAGTCTAACCCCTAAATTGCCTTTTGCACCCATTTCAACGGCTGAGCAAGTTAGACCTGCAGCACCCATATCTTGAATGGCGATAATGCTATCTGATTGCATAAGTTCAAGACAAGCTTCCAAAAGTCTTTTTTCTGCAAATGGGTCACCGACCTGTACTGTTGGTCGTTTTTCCTCTGAATTATCATCAAACTCAGCTGAAGCCATAGAGGCGCCGTGAATGCCGTCTCGGCCTGTTTTTGATCCTAGATAAACGATCGGGTTGCCAACGCCAGAGGCTTCAGCATAGAAAATCTTATCTGTATCTGCAATGCCAACTGCCATAGCATTGACGAGGATGTTTGTATTATAACGAGAATGGAAGTTGACTTCTCCACCAACTGTCGGCACGCCAAAGCTATTACCGTAACCGCCAACACCAGCCACAACACCAGAAACAAGATGTTTTGTCTTTGGGTGACTAGGATCGCCAAAGCGAAGGGCATTAAGTGCTGCAACTGGGCGTGCGCCCATTGTAAATACATCTCTTAAAATGCCACCAACACCTGTTGTTGCCCCTTGATAAGGCTCAATAAAAGAAGGGTGGTTATGGCTTTCCATTTTAAAGATGACAGCTTGTCCATCTCCAATATCAACAACACCAGCATTCTCACCAGGGCCTTGAATAACTTGAGGTCCTGAAGTTGGTAAGGTTTTTAGCCATAATTTTGATGATTTATAGGAACAATGCTCATTCCACATAGCAGAGAAAATACCTAATTCCGTTAGGCTTGGCTCTCTCCCGATTAAATCTAATATCTTTTGATATTCATCAGCTTTCAGGCCGTGTTCTTCAATGAGTTCTGATGTTATTTGAGGATGGTTATCCATTGATTTACTTACCCTAGCTTCGCAACAAGACTATCAAATATAGCTCGTCCTCTGGTCTCTCCGTTTAAAGGTTCAATCGCATTTTCAGGATGCGGCATAAGGCCTACAACATTGCCTTTTTCATTTGAAATGCCTGCAATATCTGAAATAGAACCATTTGGATTTTCTTGATTAGCATATTTAAAAATGATTTGGTTATTCGCTTCCAGATTTTCAATTTGATCAGGTGTTGCGAAATAATTACCGTCATGATGAGCGACAGGACATTTGAAAATATCGCCTTGCTCAAACTGGCTTGTGAAAGCTGTTTGATTATTTTCTATCGATAAACTAACAGATTTACAAATGAATTTTAGGTCTTTGTTTCTGAGTAAAGCACCAGGGAGTAAACCACTTTCAGTTAAAATTTGAAAACCATTACATACGCCTAGAATATGCACGCCTTTATTTGCCGCTGCAACAACTTCCTTCATCAGGGGAGAATTTGCAGCAATAGCACCTGTTCTAAGATAGTCCCCAAAAGAGAAGCCGCCAGGCAAAACTATTAAATCATAGTCTTTCTCAAGCTGTTGATCTTTATGCCAAATAATATCTGGTTCGATCCCACTTGCCATTTTTAAGGCGCGTGCCATATCATTTTCACGATTGGTACCAGGAAATAAAACAATTGCACTTTTCATCTGCGCGCTTTCAATATTTTTTGTTCTTTTTCAAAGTTTTCAGGTCTTTGTCAAGATGTATCTCTTGTCCACAGCCATTAATGATCGGAAAAAAGCTATTTTCAAGCTTTATTAATCCGCTCTCGCCCAATTAAGGCCATGTGATGTCATAGCTTTCAATGACTGTATTGGCTAAAAGTTTTTCACACATATCTTTAGCATCATTTTCTGCTCGCTCTTTGTCATCATGGTCAAAAACAATGTCAATGACTTTGCCTTGGCGGATAGCGCCAATATCACTAAATCCCATATGTTCAAGCGCGCCTTTTGAAGCAACGCCTTGAGGATCTAATACACCATTTTTAAGCGTAATGATAATTCTTGCATTTAGCGGCATAGTTATGTCTTTCTTATGGCACAAAATAATTTACTGTTGGTAGGTGAAGCCTGTGATTATTTCACTAAAACAGGCCCCTTCGTGATGACACGCTCATTGTCTGATAGAATACCAAGACGCCTAGCTACTTCTTGATAAGCCTCTATTAGACCGCCTTCATCTTTACGGAATTTATCTTTATCTAAAGATTCATTCGTATCAATATCCCAAAGCCTGCAGCTGTCAGGGCTGATCTCATCCGCTAATATGATGCGCATGATATCACCTTGGAAATGGCGACCAAATTCTAACTTGAAGTCCACAACTTGAATGCCAATGCCCGTGAATAACCCACATAGATAGTCATTAATACGGATGGCTAGAGACATAATGTCATCAATTTCTTGCGGATTAGCCCAGCCAAAAGCTGTGATATGCTCTTCTGCAATAAGAGGGTCGCCCAACTCGTCATTTTTGTAATAAAATTCAATGATAGAACGCGGAAGAGGCTTGCCTTCTTCAACGCCTAAGCGTTTGCAGATAGTGCCGGCCGCAATATTTCTAACAACAACTTCTAAAGGAATGATCTCAACTTCTTTAATCAGCTGTTCACGCATATTCATAGAGCGAATAAAATGCGTAGGCACACCGATTTCGCTTAAGCGTGTGAATAAATATTCAGAGATGCGATTGTTGAGAACACCTTTGCCATCAAACTGATCTTTTTTCTCAGCATTATTTGCTGTTGCATCATCTTTGAAATGTTGAATAAGTGTTCCAGCTTCAGGACCTTCATATAAAATTTTAGCCTTGCCTTCATAAATTTTGCGACGTCGATTCATGTTATTTTCCAGTTGCTATTGCAGCAGATTTGCTTTTGTTACCCATAGATAATTGAATCATCTATTATAAAGCTTTATGAATAGAATGTTTCCATGTAAATTATTCATTCGAAATTATCAACGTAAAACAGCTTAATTTGGTAAATAAAAATTAGCCATGAGTATATAAATCGCTTAAATTTATCTTAAATTAGATATTTAGCCTTGCTAGCATAGGCTAAATTATGCAATTTATTGAATTAAAATATTTGAAAAAAACTATTATAGAGGAAGCTGAAATACATGTCTGGATTAAATGAGCGCAGAAAAGCTTTTGAGGATAAATTCGCACATGATGAGGCTTTGAGATTTCGAGTTGAAGCGCGACGGAATAAAAAAATAGGCCTTTGGGTGGCTGATGCCATGGGTAAGGTTGGTGATGAGGCTGACTCATATGCAAAGACAGTTGTTTTAGCAGATTTAAAAGAGGCTGGCGGAGAAGATGTTATCAGAAAATTGCGCGCTGATGTGGCTAATGTAGGTCTCATTATCGGTGAAATTGATATTCGTCAAAAAATGACAGAATTCTATATTGAAGCTGCCGAAGAAATTGAAAATGAATAATTAGATATTTTTCTTATATCTTATAAAAGCTCAAAACCCATATAATGATCTTTATATGGGTTTTTTATGAAATATTGCGTTTTTATAAATTCTACATCAAATCAGTTCTAACAGCGCGGCATTTGATTTAGTGCGCTTGAAAATTTAAAGCGATGTAAAGTGCAAAAAGATTCTTAATGCGTCCAAGTGCCCTTGCGGTTATGTGCAAAATTGGCAGGGTAAGAAGCGGGTTGTCTTTTTACTTTTTTTGTTTCGATAAGGTCATAAGCTAGATTATGCTTATCTGCATAAGCAATAGCGCTCTCTTGATCCTCAAACTTTAATTTAATTTGCTGTTGCATATCGCTAGAAGAATTATATCCCATAAGTGGGTCAACTTTTTTCGCACTATTGGGCGCATATTCCAAAAGCCATGCTTTGGTTTTATTTTTACCTGACTGCATAGCGGTTTTTGAAGGTTGGTAAATTCGTGCGCGCATGGGGTATCCTATAATTTAGTAAGCCATCAAGCCATTAATATATGAGAAGCCTGCCGTCAATTGCCAATTCATAAAATTAACAAGCAGGCTAGGCTTAGGATCTATTAATTCAAACAGAATTGAACAAAATAATCATGTCCTGAGCCTAAGCTTTGAGCCTAATATAATTACATGCTAATGGGTTCAATATTTTTCATTAGATCACTAGCAGAGAGATCAACAGTGAAATCCATTGGAGCCTTTGGCGATTTTGGTTTTGCAAAAAATTTATTATAAACAAATTTATGCCCAGCCGCTAAAGCTATTTTGGAATATTTAGTCAAGCCAGCAGAGTTGCGTTTCGGATTGAAGCCCATTTCTCGTAACAAGCCATTTGCATATGTTTGTGCGTAAAAATTTCTGACTTCATCGGTGAAGTGAGATGTTGTGACAGAGATATTCATGCAGTCATGATTTTCAACGCGGTGAGGGCCATTTAAAGGCCAGTGTGTCATTTCACCTGGTTTTAGGGTTGTCTTAGAGGCAAATTGATCATACCAAGGCTGAAAGCTAATTTCTTCTTCACTCTTGCCTAAGAAAATCGGTTCAAGCTCTTGATCAGAAAGGAAGGGCTCTGAATTTGGATAGATATAAACATCCTTTTCACCCTTAATTTGCCATAAAGATTGAGCGGGTAAATCACAGTGATAGTAGACTTGTGCATTTGGTGATGAAATAAGCATGCCCAATTTTAACTTATAAGGCTTAAAGCCAGGTACTTTTTCTGAAAAATCATCAAATATATGATCCACAACAGCTTTTAGGGTGTCGTCCCATTCTTGCAATGACTGTAAGGAAAGCCAGAAGCGTCCTTTTTCAATTGCGCTTAGAACATCCGATCCTTTTACATCTTTAATGCTGCCGCGGCGCCATGATTTTTTATGCTCGCCCTGTTTGCCCATTTTGACAAAATCATAATATTTGGTTGGGCAGCCTTCAATAAGACGCTCTAAATTCTCTTCTCTGAAAATAGGAAGTTCGTGCAAGCTATGTTGTAGTAATAATATATGTTTGCCAAAAACTTCAGCGTAATGCTCTTCCCAGTCTTTAATGACAGCTTGGTTTAAAAATAATTTTGAATCTTGATACACGGCCGAAATCCCTAATAAAATATAATTTTTATATTTATATCAAATTGGGGTATGATAACTCTTAAACCGTTTCTTACTTTTGGTTTTTTGGTTAAAGTAAAATAATAATATATTTAAAATTTTATTGAGGTATGAATAAGCGATATTCATTAAGAGCGACTAATATATGATATAAAGTGCTCGCTGGCATGCGATCAACATCAGGCTTTTCTTCTAGTGTGAGTTTATCAACCCATCCCCCATCGATAGACTTTGTTAAATAACCATCAAATAAAGCTTGCACAGCTTTATCGGCACTTATCTTATTTTCAAGATTAGGTTCATCACGATAAAGAGCAATGGATGATTTTACGAGCTCTGTTTGAGGCCAGCAGCGCTTTGATTTTTTAATGATCTCGCCTGTTGGATCTGTAACATCAACTAAAAAGCGGCTATTGGGCTTAACGCCAATTTTAAGAGCGGTATTATACAAATGCTTCATGATTAGATTGCAAGGGGTATCGGTTAATGCTTGATAGTTATGTAATAGCCAAACCCACTCCACCATATGACCTGGTTCGATCTCATCATGGCTAGCCCAGTGGGGCGTCCAGTCCTCATTAAAAAATTCACGAATAGTGCCTGTTTTACTATCATAAAAATGCATTGCAAAATAGCCAAAGCATTCGCCTGCTCGCGATAGATATTTGGGATTTTTTGTGCCCTCATAAAGCGCCATAAAGGCCTCTAGGCCATGCATGTGAGGGTTTTGTCGTCGAGGCAGGGTATTGGGTTGTCCTTCAAGCCAACCGCCATTGATTGCACGCAAATCTGTATCAAGAAAAGAAATAATCTCATCAATGAATAAGATAACATCGTCTTTATCTTCAATGCGTGCATACCAAGCTAAAGCCAAAAGACAAAACATATGATCATAGCTATCTCGAAGGCTATCTATTGGTTTATTATTTGGGTCTAAAATATGGGGGAAGCCTTTTTGCCCATCGCAGCCCCATAATGTATTTTTGATAAAGTCAAAGCTGCGATCTGCATTTTGCTTCGCGCCATCCCATAGGTTAAAATGCGCTGCGTAGCTCGCTGAGAAGAGTTGACGAAATTGCACGCGAATACGCCGATTTTCATTTTTTATAGGCTGGCCTTCAAGATCTAAGCTTTCATAAAAACCACCATCTTCACTATCCCAACCTGTTGTTAGCCAAAGGGGGAGGGCAGTTACTATCCAGTCATCAACTTGATTATGAAGCGTTTGAGAAGTCATTTTATGCTCCTGAATATCCTATGATTTATTTTGCTTATATATGATAAAAGTGATTAAAGTATTGTCATCGATTTAATTTACATTGTTTTATTGGTTTTTTTTTGCAAATTTTTCTAACATAGCATATGAACACATCTATAAATGCGACCCTATTTTTAGCGGATTATCCATGCTGCCACCTTTACTGACATTACAGAATATTCATCTCACATTTGGGGTGACACCCTTGTTAAGCGGAGCAGAAATTTATGTTCAGCCGGGGGATAAAATTTGTTTAGTAGGGCGTAATGGCTCGGGTAAATCGACATTTTTAAAAATTGCTGCGGGCATGATCCAGCCTGACGATGGCGAACGATTTGTTCAGCCTGGGGTGACAATACGTTATTTGCCGCAAGAGCCTGATTTTAGCGGTTATGAAACGATTTTTGATTTTGTTAAAGCAGGACTTAGCCCTACAGATGATCCTTATAATGCCCAAATATTACTAGAGCAGTTTCAATTAAATGGAGGCGAAGATCCTTCTACCCTTTCAGGAGGGGAAGCAAAAAGAGCTGCTTTAGTACAGGCTATGGCGCCTGAGCCAGATATTTTATTATTGGATGAGCCAACAAACCATCTTGATTTGCCTATGATTGAGTGGGTGGAAAATGAGCTAATTAGGCTTAAGTCTGCGATTGTTTTAATCAGCCACGATCGGCGTTTATTGGAAAATGTATCCCGTAAAACTGTTTGGATTGAGCGCGGTCAATCACGGGTAATGGAAAAAGGGTTTAAATATTTTGAAAGTTGGCGCGATGATGTTTTTGAACAAGAAGAGCGGGATCAGCATAAATTAAAACAGCGTATTGCCATGGAAGAAGACTGGTTGCGCTATGGTGTGACTGCGCGGCGCAAAAGAAATGTGAAGCGCTTAGCAAATTTACATGATTTGCGCCATCAAAGAAAAACGGCATCTCGCCCTGAAGGCAATGCTATTATGACTGCTTTGGAGGCTGATCAGTCAGCAAAACTTGTTATTGAAGCAAAAAATATCAATAAATCCTATGAAGGTCGTCCTATTGTTCAAGATTTTTCCATTCGTGTGAAAAGAGGGGATCGGTTAGGTATTGTTGGTCCTAATGGGTCAGGGAAAACAACATTAATTTCTTTGTTAACAGGAGCGCTAGAGCAAGATAGTGGGCATATCCGTCTTGGTAAAAACCTTGAATCGGTTACTTTGGATCAAAGTCGTACAAAGCTGAAAGATGATATGACTTTGGCCGATGCTTTAACGGGCGGTAATGGCCATTATGTCATTTTGGGCGATGAAAAACGCCATGTAGCGGGGTTTATGAAGGAATATCTTTTTAAACCTGAGCAAATGAATACACCCGTTCATGTTCTTTCCGGTGGGGAGAGAGGGCGAATTTTGTTAGCGCGTGCATTGGCAACCCCTTCAAATTTCCTCATTTTGGACGAGCCCACCAATGACCTTGATCTTGAGACATTAGATCTTTTAGAAGAAATGCTCTCAGATTATACAGGCACAATATTGTTAATCAGCCATGATCGGGACTTTCTAGATCGTATTGTCACGTCTGTACTTTATCCTGATGGTAAGGGCAATTGGACTGAATATGCAGGCGGCTATTCAGATATGCTTGTTCAATTAAAGGCAGCAGGGCAATCAACACTTAAAACAAAATCTACTCTTGTTAAAAATAAAAACGCGCAACAAGGAGGCGCTAAAAAACAAGAGCAGGAAGAAAAAGACCCGCTTGAAAAAAATACACAAAAGCTGAGTTTTAAACAGAAACATCTGTTAGAAAGTTTGCCTAATAAAATGCAGGCATTACAGAATGATATTGAGAAGTTACAAAATAAGCTTGCCGAGCCTGACCTTTATGCAAAAAATCCTGAAAATTTCCAAAAATATTCAAAAATGCTTTCAATAGCTGAAACTAGATTAGAGGAAGCTGAAACGCAGTGGCTTGAACTTGAAATGCTCCGTGAAGAAATTGAAAGTTAATATTATTTCATAGGTGCTTATCCAAATAAATTTAGAATATTTGCCTGTGAAGATGATGTAATGCTTAAAGAGGTTACAGCAAGCGTTTGTCGCATTTGCGCAAGGTTAGATTGAATGGCGACCTCTTCGCTATCAACACCCATAAGATTGGTCACTTCATCAGCGTAAAGTTCATTTTTGAAAACCATTTGATCTCGCTGTGCTTCAATACCGACTTTCAGTGTTTCATAATGCGCTTCCATTTTTTCAAAGGCATCTTGCATTTTCTCACTATTCATGGTGAAAAAACTTTCTTCAAGACCCGTCTGAGCGACATCATTATACCATTTTTCTGCATCTGCCTGGCTGAGCGCACCATCAAATACAGCAAAATCTGCAACAGCACCTTCAGTTGAATTTTGAGTTGTACTTCTCGCTGCACCAAGATAGACCTCGCTTCTTAGCCCTGTCTTTGGCCCTGCGCCTAAGGTCGATTGAGCAAGGGAATTACCATTTTTAAATATTTCTACCGTGCCATCTGTTTCCAGCGTCATCATCCAATATGCCCATTCATCATTTTGTACAGTGCCGGCAGGTGTGTCTAGTCTTTGAATGCTACCATCTGTACCTTGATATAAAACGCGCATATTATTGCTTGCCATTGCATTAAAATGCAAAAGGCCATCAAGGCCACCATTTGTCATGGCTAAAATACGATCATTTTGTGTCACATTATCAAATTTAAACCAAACGCCAATGGAAAAACTATCTGGGAAAGTAATTTCTTCTATCTCAGCATGGGAGCCATCGTCAGCTCTTGACGCATTATCAGGCAAATGCACACCATATATATTGCCTGGACCTGTTGCATCAATCGTTGCTGCTCCTTGTAACATCGCATCTTGGTAATTGCCTGTAAAATCTTTGTAGCTATTGTTTATTGTATCAGGACCATAAGCTGCGACTAAATTTGAATAGGCTGATGTATCAAAATCACCATTTTCAATGCCTAGAACATTACCACCTCGATAGGCAAAGCCAGAAATAACATCGTCGAGATTAACAGATTGCGCTGAAAAGCTTTGTCCGCCAATTTGAAAGGTCTCTTGCCCCCAGCTTGAAAAGAGGTTCATACCTCTAAAAGAGGCATTTTCACCCATAGTAATCATTTGTTCTTTCAGTTCGTCAGCTTGCGCTGTGTAAGAAGTGCTTAAAGCGACATTCTCTTCAGCGGATGCAGCCTCTTCTAAATCTTTGATGCGATCCACTATATCTTGCATTTGATTAATGGCATTGAGAGAATTTTCTAAAGAGCCTAGATATTTATCAGCTTTTGATATTTCGAATTTATTTTCTGAAATTTTATTGTTTAGACGATCAGCACCCGCCTTAAAAGGCACGCTTCGTGCTTCTTTTATGTCTATTTCACCGCTTATTTGCAGATCTGCTAGTCGATCTGATTCTTTAGTCGCAAGCTTCTCAAAGCGAATGCTGGCACGTGAAAAACTGTCTAATACTATAGATGGCATTATTTAGAATTCTTTCTAAATATAATTTTTAAAAATAATATATAATTTTCAGATTTAATTTTGAAAGAAAAAGATAAAATTTTATCTAAATTATAAAGTTAATTTTTTGTTAGTTTTTTCTGATGCTCTTCGGCTTATCAATGCTCGTTTCACTCCGCTTGGCCTCAT
>WTKA01000144.1 GCA_011524605.1 Hyphomicrobiales bacterium
AAGCCGATCAAAGCCTATAACCTCACGGTAGCTAATGATTATCAATCTTCCCATGGAGCGCAAGGGCCGCGTCCATCATTGACAAAAACGCCATTTAATACATTACGTGTACATCGAAATACACGGTCTGTACTATCACCAATTTCTCCCAGAGCAGAAATAGCCACAACTGAGATTAGTGCAGAAATAAGTGAATACTCAATCATCGTTGCGCCACTTTCATCTTTTAAATATGCGATAAAATCTGATTTGATATTCACTTTTAAATTCCTTATCTTATGAACTTAAAATATAATTACCATAATCTAGGCTTGCTTTAAAGCAGATGCTTAATATAAACTTAACATGTAAATTTTGAATATATTTTATATTCTAGTTTTAACATATCATTTAATTTTTCATGAGTGATTACAATATTTTCAATAGGTTAACGAAAAAAATTAAAACGACTTTCTATCTATCAAGAGCCTTACTAAACTCATCTTACTTGCTTTGAAAAAACCTATATCGCTAACCTAGCAACTATCTGAGCCTAGATATGAAAATATTATGCAGATGATATTGTCTTGTTAATTTGAATGCCAAAGCCATCAAGCCCCACATAAGTGCGTTCTTTTGAAGAGAGCAAGCAAATTGTTTTGATATCTAAATCTTTAAGAATTTGAGCCCCCAGCCCCACATCACGCCAGGCATCATCCCTTACCTTTTGGCTTTCATGCTCTTCTCTCTCGCTAGAGAATAACGCAGATGCAGGGACACCGCTGCCCCCTTCCCTCAAATAAACTAAGATGCCAGAACCTTGCTTTTTGATCTTTTCTAGACTTGAGATAAGGTCTCCACCACCAGAGAAGACATCATCCAAAATTTGTTCTGTATGTAAGCGTACCATGATATCTTCGCCAGTTGAGATATCTCCATAAACCAATGCTAGATGCTGTACGCTGTCAAACGGGGTTGAATAGGCATATCCTTGCATATCGCCGATTGCTGTTTTCACAGGAAATGTCGCTTCACGAGTGACGAGCCGCTCCCGCCTTTGACGATAAGCAATTAAATCAGCGACAGAAACAAGGTGCAAATCATGCGCTTTTGCAAAGGCTGTGACTTGCCCTCCCTTTTGCACCGTTCCGTCATCATTGACTAATTCAGCAAGAAGCCCTACGGGTGGAAGGCCTGCAAGACGCGCTAAATCAATGCCTGCTTCTGTGTGGCCTGAACGCATTAAAACGCCGCCATCGCGTGCAATGAGCGGAAAAATATGACCCGGGCGGACAAAATCCTCTGCCGCAACATTAGCATTTGCTAAGGCGCGGATACAATTACATCTTTCTTCAGCGGATATACCCGTTGTTAGATCAGGCTTATAATCAATCGAAACGGTAAACGCGGTTGAGTGGGGACTATCATTGTCCGCAACCATGGGATCAAGCTTTAGGCGCTTCGCTTCATCTTTAGTCACGGGCGTGCATAAAATGCCGCTGGTATGCCTGATCATAAAGGCAACTTTTTCTGGCGTAGCAAGAGAGGCTGCCATAATCAGATCGCCTTCATTTTCACGATCATTATCATCAGTAACAACGACCATGTCACCATTTTTTATGGCTGTTAGGGCTGCCTCAACACGCTTTATAACCTCTTGCATCTTTAGTGCTCCTGCAAACAGCTTATTTTATTTTTGGCGACCAATGTTCATCTACATGACCTACAATAGCTTGATGACGAAGATAATGATCTGCTAACACAATCGCCATCATTGCTTCTCCAACAGGAACAGCGCGGATACCAACACATGGGTCATGACGCCCTTTCGTAACCACTTCAACACTTTCACCATAGCGGTTGATACTTTTCACAGGCGAGAGCATAGAAGACGTCGGCTTGATTGCAAAGCGCGTCACAAGTGGCTGCCCTGTGGAAATACCTCCTAAAACCCCGCCAGCGTGATTATTTGAGAAGTCAAGCTTGTCGCCATCCCATGTCATTTCATCTGCATTATCAAGGCCTGTAAATTCTGCACTTTGGAAACCTGCACCAATTTCAACACCCTTAACCGCATTGATTGTCATCATCGCAGCACTAAGATCTGAATCAAGCTTTCCATAAACAGGTGCACCAAGACCGGGGGGAACATTTTCTGCAACGACCTCGATAATAGCACCAATAGAAAGCCCCTGCTTGCGAATGCCATCTAAATAGCTTTCCCATTCTTTTGCTGCCACAGGATCTGGACAGAAAAATGGGTTATTATCCACCTCATCCCAGTTAAGCCGAGCGCGATCAATCTTATGGGGGCCAAGCTGGACAACACCTGCTTTAATCTTAACATTTGGAATAATTTTCCTTGCAATCGCACCAGCGGCTACGCGCATAGCTGTTTCTCGTGCTGATGAGCGCCCACCGCCGCGATAGTCCCTTACCCCATATTTATGATCATAGGCTATGTCAGCATGCCCGGGGCGATATTGATCCCGAATATTGCTATAGTCTTTAGATCTTTGATCAACATTTTCAATCATCAAAGAAATAGGCGTACCGGTCGTGACTTGTTTTTCTAGCCTATCGTCTTGAAAAACACCAGACAATATTTTGACCTCATCAGGCTCTTTACGTTGTGTTGTAAAGCGTGACTGACCGGGCTTGCGGCGGTTTAAGTGGTGTTGAATATCACTTTCGCTTAATTCAATATTGGAAGGGCATCCATCAACAACGCAACCAATGGCAGGGCCATGACTTTCGCCCCAAGTTGTAAAGCGGAAAAGATGTCCAAAACTATTATGACTCATAAACTACGCCATTCTTTTTAATTTAAACAAAAATTCGATTATGATGGTGTATTTTCATCATCGATTTTTTTTGCACTTTCAGCTTGTTTCATTGCAAAAATTTTCTTTTGATAACGAGATTGCACAATATCAACAAGAACCATGATAAAGATTACAAAATAGAAGGTTGATTTAGACATGGGCTCAATAGCAACATCATAAATCTTGATATGAGCGAGATGCCCGCCTTCTGAAATAAGCATAATGCCCACAACAAAAAGAATGAATAAGCCTAAGACTTCATACATACGATTTGTTTTTAAAAATTCTGCCACATGGTCAACAAGAGCAATCATCATAATGCCAGAGATGACAATTGCGGTTGCCATCACAAGGAAGACTTCTGTAAGCGCCATGGCAGAAAGAATAGAATCGAAGGAGAAAACAAGGTTCATAGAAACAATCCAAATAACCGCCGTTAAAACAGAGCGTTTATTTTTGCCCTCAGATGCCTTTTCTAAATCTTCTATCGCAATCATATGCAAAATTTCTTTAAAGGCTGTATAAATGATAAACGCACCGCCAAATAATACAATAAGGCTATGGCCGTTAAATTCAGCTTCTGCAATGCCCTCAACTTTAAAGCCAAATAAAACATCTTGGAAATATTCAATGGCACTTACGATAGCAAAAAGCAAAATTAATCGAAAGATAATCGCTAATGCAATACCAATACGCCGCACAAATTGTTGACGATCTGCTGTTACACGTTTTGATTCAATTGAAATATAAAGTAGGTTATCAAAACCCAGAACCGCTTGCAGTAAAATCAGCATTGCAAGTGTCCAAAGATTATCTAACGTGAATAAGTCTACAAACATTATTCTTTCCCCGTAAAAATATTATTTAAATAGCATTTAGCGTAAAACCTTAGAAATGCATAGGGCTTCACATTAAAAAATGCACTTTATACGCAACCAAGACAGAAGTTATTTTTAATATTTTTGCAAAAGGCTGAAAAATTTAAAGCCAAAATATTCGTTTATCGGCTGCGTAAACCATAATTTTATCTTGGTGGGGTGTGAGCATAGGCCGTGTTTTTTCTGGTAAATCATATAAAAGGCCACGGACAATACGGCCTATCCCCCCATGGCTAATAATAACAAGCTTGCCTGATTGTTGCTGCATCCATTTTTCTATTCTCAAAGAGACTTGAGCATAGCTCTCTCCCCCTTCAGATAAGAAATTCCATTTATCAGCTTCTCGTTTGGCTAAAGTTTCAGGCTCTTCTTTTTCTAATTCTTTTAAGGTCCGTCCTTGAAGGTAGCCGAAATGTAACTCTTTTAGCGTCTCATCATACTCAATATTGATCGGTTGAGAAAATTGCCCCTTAATGATTTCCATTGTTTGTTTTGTTCGCGAGAGTGGCGAGCATAAAAATTGCCATCTATCTATCATTTCACTTTGAAAATAATGCGCTAAAGCTTCACCATTGCGCAGGGCTTGAGATTCACCTTTGGCATTGATTGGAATATCTGTTTGCCCCTGAAAGCGTTTTTGGACATTCCAATCTGTTTCCCCGTGGCGAATGAAGATCAATTCTTCTATATTTGGAAAAGCATTGAGCATATTCACCCTTATTCAATCTGATTTTACGTTAAGCAGACACACCTTTAAAGCCAAGACCATGAATTGCGAATAAAGATCCAGCTTGAGGTTGATCAAAGTCATCACTTAACCCTTGCCTTAATGAAGTGAAATATAAAATATCTAAATTTTCACCACCAAATACAGGCTTAGTTGGCTTTTCAACAGGTAGCTTAATTTCTTGCAAAATATTCCCCTTAGGAGAAATTTGGACAAGCTTAGCCCCTCCAATACCAGCAACCCATAAATTACCTTCACTATCCATGCATGCACCATCAGGCCGCCAATCTAAGCCCTCCGTATCAAAAAAGACTTGTTGCTGACTAAAAGTTGCGGTTTCAACATTATACTTAGAAACAAAAATTTTACGTGAAGAGGCGTCCGTATCGGCTGTATACATTAAACTATAATCAGGAGAAAAAGCTGTGCCATTTGTAACCTTATATCGCGTAGGTCCAAGGGTAACCATATTGTTTAAATCCAGACAATAATAAGCGCCAACATCCTCGCGCTCCCCCTTGTCTTTCATTGTTCCAGCCCAAATACGCCCTTTTGAATCCATTGCAGCATCATTAAATCGAATATCGCGACTTTTTGGCTTAGGATCACAAATCACTACGACCTCCCCTGTTTCGGGGTTAAACTGGCCAAAACCAGATCGCGTACCAACCACTATGTCTTTATTCGGTCTTGCAAAAATAAAAGATGGATGATCGCCAACTTGCCAGCTTTTATCGCTTTTTGTTTTTGGGTCAAACTGATGGATAAAGCCACCAGCAATATCAACCCACCACAGGCAACCCCGCACGGCATCCCAACTTGGCCCTTCGCCAAGTTCAGCCCGAGCATCTATGACACACTCTATAGAATAAGACATAATTTTCCCTCCATTAACTTTTATATTTTTTTAAAAGGGTATAGATAAAACTATCTCTATTCTTGTAGGAATTTGTCAAAAATTATACAAAATAAAGAAAAAATCAGCCAAAAACACCTTTAGATATAATTAATATCATTTATCGCATTGTATTTTGCTAAATTTTTCTAATGAGATTAATTGCGCTGATAAGCTATAATCTTCAAAATCTACCTGAATTGCATAAGTTACGCCTTGATCATTAATTACTGAAGTCATGACAGATTCAGGACTGAATATGTCACCCTCTTGCGCTTCAAAAAAAGTAAATTGCAGCTGATGGCCTTTTTCCCAATCTGATAATGTCACATAATCAGGGCGTATATTTACACCGCTTCCTGTTTCTTTTGTCACAATAACATCATAGAAAGTTTCAGCCCCATTACTTGAATCAAAAAAGCGCGATTGATAGCGTGTCTCGCCTTTTGAAAAAGCTTGTAAAACATGGTTCATCTGCATTGCTGGAAATTCTAAAGCTTTTGATGATGTTAAAACAACCTGCTCGCCACTTGCATCAGTTCTTTTAACTTCGGCTGAACCAGTACCATTATTACGCGCGCTTCCTTTAACAGATTTTGTTATATTACCATTCACTTTTACGCTATTTATAAAAGAAAAGAGGCCATTTTCTAAATTCTCGACTGTTTGGCTGCTTTCTTCATAGCGCATCACACCTGATTGAGACGTTTCATAGTCTAATAACAAGGTTTGACGGGTTGCCACAGTGTCGCATGATATATCTGTTCTCATAGACATAATACCTTGAACACCGACAATATCACTTGAACTTTTTCGCTTTTTTAAAGAAAATTCATAGGCTGCTTTATGTCCAATCAGTATATCATTGGGTGCTTTGACTATTTTTGCTAAAGCCGAAGGTGTGATAAAAAAAACAACAAATAAAGCAAGAAATGCTACAAGCTGGTTATAATATGATTTCAAAGCATCTCTCCGATTGAAATTAATATTGAAAATAGAGTAAAATTAAAGCTAGTCTAAGCAAAATAATAATTTATGAAAGCGAAAATATGTCCACTGTCCAAGACCGTTTAGAACAAGCCTCTATCATTTTGCCAAAAGCACCAACCCCCGCCGCGAATTATCTGCCCTATCTCCTAGAAGGCAATATGCTTTATATCTCAGGTCAAATTCCAAGAGCAGGCGATCAATTGTTAACAGGGAAAATCGGTGTGGATGCAACAATTGATGATGGCATTAAAGCTGCACGCCTTTGCGCTATTAATATTATTGCGCAAGCCAATACTGCCCTTGATGGCAAGCTAGAACGCATAAAACAATGCATAAAACTTGGCGGTTTTGTTAATGCAACAGATGATTTTTCCGCTCACCCTCAAGTGATTAATGGCGCTTCAGACTTAATGGTTGAGATTTTTGGTGACGAGGGCAGACATACGCGCTTTGCTATTGGAGCCGGTTCATTGCCTTTAAATGTTACCGTTGAAATTGATGCGGTTTTTGCGATTAAATAATATGGATATAGATAGAGAATGGATTAAAAAACCGCTCCCTATGGTTGCCCATAGGGGATTACATGATGCAAAAAACGGTATTATAGAAAATACAGTTGATGCTATTGTAGCGGCGGTTGATAATGGTTTTGGGATAGAAATTGATGTACAGCTGTCACAAGATAATGAGGTTATTGTCTTTCATGACTTTGATCTTGAAAGGCTTACAGGGCATGAAGGTCATCCCAGAGATTTGCACTGCGAGACCTTAACACAAACACAGCTTTTATCGACCCCCAACACAATCCCGACCTTAGAGATGGTTCTAACGCTTATCCCGATCAATATTCCTATCTTTATTGAAATAAAAGTTGATGAAACGCGCGACGGCAGAAAATATATAAAAACCATCATTGAAAAAATCGAACTTATTTGTAAAAAATCAAATTTAGAAAAAATAGCCATAATGAGCTTCAACCCGCAAATTTATCAAATGGGGATAGCTATGGATATAGTGCATCCTTTAGGCCTCATTGCAGAATGGGATTATACGGCTAAGCATTGGTTAGCCCTATCTGAAAAACAACGGCGATCACGGCGGTTTATGGTTAGTCGCTTTTCTAATAAGCCAGATTTCATTTCCTATGATGTTAAAGCGCGCCATAATATTATCTTTAAACTTTGGCAGTTTTTTCAACCCATTCCAGAATGTTACTGGACTGTAAAAAATGCAGAACTTGCCCATAGCCTCTTGAAAAAGAAAAAAATTCCCACATTTGAGGGATTTAAGCCTTAAGCTCAGGATAAACTTCTTTACGGCCTGAGCTTCTTGAATTTTTGGATATGCCATGACGGATGCAATCACAATCAGAACCGTAGAAAAAACCACTGCGGTTGAGCAAGATCTTTGGGATGGTTTAGCCAACCCCAAAGGGGAAGCTTATAATCCATTTTTACGTTTTGATTTTTTTGACGCGCTGGAAAAAAGCGGTTCCGCTGTTCAAGAGACAGGCTGGCAGCCCTGCCACTTGATTGCAGAAAATACAGAAAAAGAAATCATTGGCATTTTACCTAATTATATTAAAAATCATTCTCAAGGAGAATATGTTTTCGATCATGCATGGGCTGATGCTTATTATCGGCATGGGCTTGACTATTATCCCAAACTGCAAGCTTGTGTTCCTTTTACCCCAGCAACAGGGCGACGCTTGCTAGCCAATGGTCAAGAAGACACACAGAAAATGCTTCTTTCAGGCTTTCAACAAATGACGCAAAAGCTCGATTTTTCTTCTGCTCATATCACTTTTTGTACGGAGCAAGAAGCTGAGATCGCAAACCAGCTTGGCTGGATAAAACGGCATGGTCAGCAATTTCATTTTAACAATGATGGCTTTGAGAAATTTGATGATTTTTTAGAGCGCCTCGCTTCGCGCAAAAGAAAAGATATTCGTAAAGAACGGGCTCAAGCTCAAAAAGACATAGATATTCAATGGAAAACGGGTTCTGAAATCACCGAAGTTGATTGGGATATTTTCTTTGACTTTTATATGGATACAGGCGAGCGCAAATGGGGCACGCCCTATCTAACGCGCAGTTTTTTCTCTTTGATAGGGCAAAGCATGAGTGAGGATATTTTACTTATCCTTGCCTATGAGAATGGCAAAGCAATAGCAGCAGCGCTTAATTTCATCGGTTCTGATTGCTTATATGGGCGCTATTGGGGATGCAATTGTTTTCGCCCTGCCCTGCATTTTGAGCTTTGTTATTATCAAGCAATTGACTATGCCATAGCCCATAAACTATCTCGGGTGGAAGCGGGTGCGCAAGGCGCTCATAAAATCGCACGCGGCTATGCCCCGACCCAAACCTATTCAGCTCATTATATCGCAGATCCCCGTTTTTGTAATGCTATTGATCATTTTGTTACGTCAGAGACAGAACATATCGAAATGGAAAATCGCTATTTATCGCAAAGAACCCCTTTTAAAAAATCGCCATAAAGTATAATCGCGCTTCACGATCAAGGAGAACAACATGACACCCACCATTCCCTATGATGCTGATAACATCTTCACCAAAATCATAACAGGCGAGCTACCTAGCCATAAAGTTTATGAGAATGACCATGTTTATGCCTTTATGGATATTATGCCACAATGTGACGGACACACCCTTGTGATCCCTAAAATTGGCGCGCGCAATCTTTTAGATATAGAGCCTCAAAATTTAAGCAATCTTATCATTGGCACACAACATGTTGCAAAAGCGGTGAAACAGGCCATGAATGCGGATGGTATTAGCTTGCAACAATTTAGTGAACCAGCAGGCGGGCAAGTTGTCTTCCATATTCATTTTCATATTCTACCGCGTTTTGATGGCCAAGCTTTAAAACCGCATACGGGTCAAGTCGAAGATAATGATAAACTAGCCGCTATTGCTGAAAAAATTAGAGAATATGT
>WTKA01000130.1 GCA_011524605.1 Hyphomicrobiales bacterium
ATCAGAAAGTAGCTATTAAATGCAATCGATCATAGATGAAATTGATTTAAACCTCTCTGGCGACCCTGCAAATACCCGAGTTGTAGTAGCCATGTCAGGCGGTGTAGACTCCTCTGTTGTTGCAGGCATCTTATCTGCAAAAGGCTATGATACAATAGGCGTTACATTACAGCTTTATGATCATGGGGAAGCATTGGCTCGAAAAGGCGCTTGCTGTGCTGGTCAAGATATTTATGATGCTAAAGTTGCTGCAGATAAATTTGGTATTCCCCATTATGTTTTAGATTATGAATCTTTATTTAAAGATTCCGTCATCGAAAATTTTGCAGACTCCTATATACGCGGTGAAACGCCTATTCCTTGTGTTAGCTGCAACCAAACCGTTAAATTTCGAGATCTCCTAAAAGTCGCCAAAGATTTAGATGCTCAGGCTTTAGCGACAGGCCATTATATAGATGCAAAGCAAAAGGGAAATAAACAAGCCCTCTATCGCCCAAAAGACGCCCACCGGGATCAGAGCTATTTTCTTTTTGCGACAACCCAAGAACAGCTTGATTTTCTAAGATTCCCTTTAGGTGGCTTAGAGAAATCTGTGACGCGTGATTTAGCAAGTTATTTTGGATTAGATATTGCAAATAAACCAGACAGCCAAGATATATGCTTTGTTCCTGATGGCAACTATGCTGATATCATCATGAAGCTGCGCCCAGAAGCGGCGGAAGAAGGTCCCATTGTTCACATCACAACAGGCGAGCAACTTGGCACACATAAGGGTATTATTCACTATACCATCGGACAACGACGCGGTATTGGTATTGCTATGGGCGAGCCTATTTATGTTGTGAAACTTGATCCAAAGACAAAAACTGTTTACGTCGGGCCTAAATCTGCTCTTTCAGTCTCTTATATCCATTTAAGGGATATTAATTGGCTTGGCGATGATGATTTTAGCCAAGCTGCAGCTGAAAACCGTAATATCGCCGTTAGAGTACGTTCTACACGCCCACCGATCGAAGCGGAAATTAAATTGATTAATGACGAAGCGGTTATTGCCCTTAGCGGGGAAGAAAATGGTGTTTCACCTGGGCAAGCTTGTGTTTTTTATGAAAATTTAGATGGAAATGCCCGTGTCCTTGGCGGCGGCTGGATAAAAAGCACAACAAATAAGCTGCATAAGTTTTAAGAGGTTAGAGTTAAAATGACATATATCGGCTTTTCAATTTTACTAGTATTCAGCCTCTTCCCTATCCTATGGTTTTATCCATTAGCATTGCAGCATGGCTTTGAGGCAATATTCAGCCAGTATATTGGGGTTGTTGCACTGATTTTAATGGGTATTTCTCAGCTATTTGCAACGCGCTTGCGCTTTTTAGAGACTTTATTTGGCTCCCTAGACAAGCAGTATATTTTACATAAATGGCTTGGCATTATGACGCTAGCATTCGTATTTCTTCATGAGAATATTGATGCGGAGGTAAAAGGTCTAGGTAGTAATGCACAGTTAAATGATTTAGCGGAATCTTTAGGCGAATGGAGTTTTAATGGCTTAATTTTTCTTGTTATTTTGTCAATCGCTATGATTATCCCCTATCATCTTTGGAAGAAAAGCCATAAATTTATTGGTGCTTTTTTCACATTGGGAGCAATTCATTATTTTCTAATACAAAAGCCATTTGAAAATTTTGAACCCTTAGGCTTATATGTCGGCCTTTTTTGCATAATGGGTATTTTATCCTATCTCTACACACTTATTCCTTATGGTATGGTGCAGGGTAATGCAGCTTATAAAATAAAATCTCTTAAAGATACGGGCGGCGCAACAGCAGTTACGCTTACACCCACCTCAAAGAAAATTAAACATCAAGCAGGACAATTTGCTTTCATTCAGTTTCAAAATGATCCTAAAAAAGAAATACACCCTTTCACAATCAGCTCTGCGCCTAATGACGACGGAACGCTTCGTTTTTCTATCAAAGCTTTAGGCGACTTTACACATAAATTGACCAGTTTTATTAAGCTCGATGGCGAAGTAAAAGTCTCGTATGCCTATGGGCATTTTATTCAATCACGCGCAAAAAAATCCAATATTTGGGTTGCTGGCGGCATAGGTATTACCCCTTTCGTCAGTTGGGCGCAGGATTTGAAAGAATTAGCGGAGCCTGTTTATCTTTTCTATTGCGTCAAAAATCAAGACTTAGCGCCTCACCTTGAAGAAATTCAAAAAATTTCAGATCATTTTGATAATTTCCATCTTCATCTCATTGAATCGAATAAAAATAGTCGATTAGATATGGATATAATTTTACAGAAAAGCCAGCTTAGTCCTAAAAACATGAACATAGCATTTTGTGGTCCAAAAGCTATGCGCAAAATACTTTATAATCAGTACAGGCAAAATGGCGGGCGCATATCTCGCTTTAGATTTGAAGAATTTGAAATGAGATCTGGTATAGGTCTAACAAGACTTATTAAATGGTTATTTAATAAAGCTCAACCGATACTCACGGCACTCTACAAGAAAGTTTCATCTTAATTTTACTTTAAGGATATCACTTTTTGAAGCAAAGTAGGTAGGCCAAGACCGTCAACGTCTTTTTCTGATACCCAATAACCCTCATTAGGAAAATCATTCAGCTCTTCCTTTTTTATGCATATTAGCTTTGCTTCCATCTTAAAATGCGTAAAAACATGCGTTATTTGCCCTTTAGCTTCTATACCTTTTATAGCTATATCTTGATGTAATTCGGCTTTTGCTTCTTCAAATTTTTTGCCATTTTCTTTTGCACTATCCCAATTTGTACTTGGCAAAGCTGGCATGCCACCTAGCAGACCTTTCTCAGGGCGCTTAATGAACCACACCTCTCCTTCCTTATTTTCAATCCAATAAAAATAAGCGCGGCGAACAGGCTTGACCTTTTTGGGCTCTTTTTTGGGGAGTGTTTCCGCCTTCCCTATCTTTTTAGCCATACAATAGCTGCTTATCGGGCAAAGCAAACATTTAGGCGCCTTTGGTGTGCATATACTTGCCCCTATATCCATCATGCCTTGTGCAAAATCGCCGCTATATTTATCCGGCGTTATATTAGCTGTCGCTAATTTAATATCTACTTTCGCTTGAGGCAAAGGCGTTTCAATATTAAAGAGGCGGGCAACTATGCGCTCAATATTTCCATCGACAACCACAGCTCTTTTTTGAAAAGCAATTGCGGTGATTGCAGCTGCTGTATAAGCACCAATCCCTGGTAATTTCAATAATGCTGCTTCTGTCTCTGGAAATTTCCCCCCATAGTCATTTTGAATAATTTGCGCACATTTATGTAAATTACGTGCCCTTGAATAATAGCCTAACCCGGCCCATTGCGCTAATACCTCTTCTTGTGAACTATCCGCCAAATCGTCTAATGAGGGCCAAATCTCTATAAATTTGAGAAAATAGCTCTTAACCGTTGCAACTGTTGTTTGCTGCAACATAATTTCTGAAAGCCAAACCTTGTAAGGGTCAACACATTGCCCAGGCTCTGCACGCCATGGCAAAAGCCTATGGTTTTTAAGATACCATTGTCTAAGATCAATTGATAATTGGCTGTAATTTATATAAGATGATAACATAAGAGCAGATGGGATTTTCTATAGAAGAGATAATAATGCTATTATGTATGACAAAAAAATAGAAAATCAATAAAGAACAGAAAGTTAGTTCGTGGCTAAATCGCTTCATAAAACAGCACAAAGCTTGCTATCTCCAACTTTAAAACGCAGAGGCTTTGCGATAAGCCAAGTTCTGAATAATTGGCCAGAAATTATCGGACAACGCTACGCCGAAATTGTAAAGCCTGTCACAATAAAGTGGCATTATCATACAGATTATAATAGTGATAATGCAGAGCAAAGCTCTTATGGCATTTTACACATTGCTTGTCCTGCAGTGCTTGCCCCTGAAATTCAACATAAAAATCACGAGATTGTCGCTAAGGTAAATGCTGCTTTTGGTTATCAAGCTATTTCATCTATTCGAATCAAACATATTGCCTTAACACCGAAAAAGAAAAAACGCAGACAATTTAGCAATGCCCAACCTAAAATGCGTATTCAACTAGATAAAGATCTTAATCCAAGAGTTAAAGATGCCTTAGAGAGGCTTGGCGGTGCTATGAAAGAAAATAAAAAATAAAAAATGGTACAGCTGGTAAGAATTGAACTTACGACCTCTAGATCCACAATCTAGCGCTCTAACCAACTGAGCTACAGCTGCACATTTATAAAAAACTAATTTGAATAACCAAATCAGAACAGTCTTGTATCAGACCGTTTTTTTAGATGCAAGTATAGTTTGTCAAAAAATTTGATATTGACAAAAATTAAGCCCTATTTCAAAAATAGGGCTTATAAAAATCTTCTAAGAGAAGAATTTAATTATTTTGCAGCAGCAGCAGCAACCGCTTTGTCAAAACCTTCTTTAACAGGCTCAAATACAGCTTGTGAGCTTGACTGAACTGCTTCAGAAAAATCTTTAGCTTGAGAAATGCCAGTTTCAACAGCTTCACGAGCATAAGCAGTTGTCATTTCAAATGCTTCAGCTGGTGTTGTCGCGCCCATTAGCTTGCGTGTTTGAGAAAATACTGATTCTGTATTTGCTTTGAACATATCAAATGCTTTTGTAGAAAGATCTTCAGTTGTTTTATAAAGCGTTGTTGTTGTTGTTTCAGCTTGATCAGTTGCTTCAGAAGCAACAGTCTTTGCATTTTCAACTGTCTTTTTGAAAGTTTCATTGTTAGCGTCAAACATATTTTTAAATGCTTCTGGCATATTGAATGCGTTCATGTCCATGATATAATCCTTTTTAGCTTCTGTTTTAGTTGTTGCTTCTACTGTCTCTACCTTTGGCGCTACAGTCTCTGTTTTTGGTGCTGCCGCTTTACGGCTTGTTTTCTTAGTCGCTTTTACTTGGGTTTCAGCTTGTGTCATCCTACTATCCTTTCGCTTCTGCAACATCTTATAACACAGCTTTTTGTGCATTGCAATATGCTGCAGCGCAAAAAAAATTCATTAACATTTAAAATAAATGCCCGATTTTAAGGTTAAAAAATGGTTTATTCCCAGATCGGTGAAAAGGATTCGACCTTCTAGCGACTTCATTGTACAAATACAGTTAAAAATAACTGATAATAATTAAGAATTGAGATGGCTATGGAAAAAGGTTTAACGAATGTGACTGAATTGGTGCGTTTGTTGAGTCACCCTAATACAGCATCTATATTAGCAAATAACTACCCTACTTGGGTGATGTCTAGCGATGGTAGGTGGATTTTACTGGGCAATAAAGCAGCGGCTTCATTTTGGGGGCAAGAAGAAGCAGAAGATTTGCATGGTTTTTCAATTCCAGAAAATTCAGGTGTCATTAAACAGATCCAAACTTTATCAAATGATTTAAAACTAGACCAAAATGCACAAATTGCTCTGTTAAAGTTCAAAATTGATGGGCTGTATAAGACATTTCCCATAAGATGTCGCAAATTTATGTTTCCAACAGAACAGGAAGTTATACAAATAACCATAATGCGGCTGTTCAACGATATGGATTGCACATCACAAGATATTGCTTCTCTTGCAGATGGCCTTAGCGGAACACTTTATATAGCAAGCGCTGATGGAAAAATCATTTCTACAAGCGGTACTAATACAAATCAAATTGCCAATGAGACAACATCCCTTCTTCATGAGATCTTAGATGATGAAGATGAATGGGCAATGATTAGCGCAACACTTGCGCAAAATCGTGTCTACGAGAGCGATAAATGGGTTATAAGCTCAGTTATCGTTGAGGATAGCCATCTTATATTAGCTTCATCAACGAACAGTATGCAAATAGCATTAAGTACAAAAGAAGAAGAGCACCTCCCCCCTCCAGAAGCTGATAACACTTTTTGGGAAAAAACAGCTAATCAAATATTACCAGCACAAGATAGTAAGCATATTATGAACAGATTTAAAGAAGTTACATCTTCTGCCAATCAATCAGAAGAAGAGCAAGAAGATATCGTAGAGAAAATTTCTGACATAGCTAGTGAAACATTAAACGAGCATGAGACTAGTGAGCTTAATCAAGATAGTGTCCCTGTAAATCAAACTGATATCTCTGAGCCAGTAGTAGAGCAGCCGTTGAATAATGAAATAGAACAAGTTGAAATAAAGCGTCCAACACAATCGAAACGCTTTTACTGGCAATCTAATGAGAAATTTGAATTGGTTGAAATTGCAAAGTCATTTCAAAAAACATTCTCTTTTGACTTAGAAAAGCCAATGAACTGGCATGATTTTGTTGATCAGCTTAATATTATGAATGGAGAAAAGCTTCTCGAACTCCTTAAGAGTAAAGAGACATTCACAGGGGTTGAGCTTTTAATTCCTGAAAGCGGTACTGAATATGTTATCCCCGTGCGCCTCTCCGCCTTGCCAGTTTATAAAAATGGCAAAGAGTTTGGCGGCATGAATGGGTTTGGCGTTATTGATTTTCCTGAAAGCTATATTCCTCAGATAGAAGAAATATTAGATGAAGTAACACAGATTACTAACGAAGATGAGAGTTCTGATCAAAAGAATATAAGCACGACTAGCCGTTTAAAAAAGCTAATGAGCGGTATTGTTTCTTCAGTAATTTCACAAAATCAATCTGAAGAAATAGAAGCAGATACAAATATTAAAGATGCCATTACTCAGGATAACAACATTCAAGATAAAGCTACTCAAGATGAAGTATCTGCCAAACAATTAGATGACACTAATCAGGAAGACGATTGGGAAGAAATTGATACTCTAGACATTAAAGATCAAGAGGTAAATTCAAATAGTTTTAAAATAATCTCAGACGGTTTTGGTATTTTTGATTATCAAGCTGATGAGAAGCAAAAAAATGACATTCAAGAATCATCTCTTACCCCTCAAAATATGGAAGAAAAATCATCTTCTGATGATAGCTTAGAAGATGATGTTGCAAAAATCTTCAAAGAAGTTCGCAATAAACTTGAAACTCAACTTGATAGTAACAACCAACGTGAGAATGATGATTTGACTGATAGCAATCAAAATGACAGCGAAAATAAAGAAGATATTGTTGTTCCTTTTGGGCAAGCAAAAGATGCGCAGGCCCTTCGGTTATTATCAGGACAGCAAGATAAAGAAGCTTTTAAAAAGCTATCAGAATCCTTAGGTGCCCGCATTGCTGATTTGCCAGAAAGTGCAAGCCTTTCAGATAACCAACTTGATGAAGATAGCGCCCTTAATACTGGATTTTATAGTTTTGAAACAGAAGCCGATATCAAGAAAAAAGATATTTTTTCTGTCTTAGAAGCAAATGACGACGGTATCTTAATTTATAGAGCAAAGCATTTGATTTATGCCAACAAACCGTTTTTGGATATGGTTGGATTCTCTGATCTAGAAACATTCAGTGCAGTTGGCGGCATAGAGGGTGTCTTTAATACCGCCCATATGGATCAACAAAGCCATGTTGAAAATGATGTTATCAATCTCCATTCTGGGGATGGCATAACAAGGCAAGTTAGCCTATCAGTAAAATCATTGAATTGGAAAAACGGACCTGTAACGCTTTTAAATATAAAAGAATTAAAAGTAGAAAATCTATCAGCAAATGAAGCGTATTTACAAATCGCTGAAAGAAGAGCAAGAAGAGCTGAATTAAGAGTAAGAGAGCTAAAGCAGCTTATTGATTGTGCTGCTAACGGCTCTGTAACACTTGATAATGAAGGGCACATTCTGGCTGCAACACCTGCAGCCTCAAGACTACTATCCCCTAATGGCTATTCAATTGTCGGTGAGCAGCTTGTTAGCTATTTTGAGCTTGATGATAGAAGCGCATTTCTCACTGCTTTATCTCAGGTGGAAGAAAATGCACAAAAATCTCATAAAACAGGCGTTCGGCTAAATTTACACCTGCTCGCAAAAGATGGTATAAAAACGCCAATTAAAATAACAATGATTGGCGGGCAGATAGAAGATCAACAAATTAGAGTGTTTTGCGTTGTTGAAGATATCACCGATGCTGTCCAAGACTTCAACCGCTTAGAAGGCGAACGGGAAAAAGCACAAGTCGCATCCTATAATAAAACTGACTTTCTATCCACTTTAGCTCATGAAGTTAGAAATCCACTGAATGCTATTATTGGCTTCTCTGATATTTTAAGGGAGCAACGATTTGGTGAAATTAGCGAGCAAAAATATGTTGAATATGCCCATGACATATATAAAAGCGGCGAACATGCAAAAGCAATTTTAGATGATTACCTCGATTTGGCAAAAGCAGAATCTGGTAAAAATATCTATGAACGCGAAACAATTTCAATCAATGATGTATTGCAAGAAGCTACTGAAATGATGCAACTGCAAGCCTCAGAGGAAAAAGTTATATTGCGCCATCAGTTTGATGCATTAAATCCAAATATAATTGCAGACAAACAGGCTATAAAGCAAATTGCCCTAAATCTTATCTCTAACTCCATTAAATTCACACCTGCAGGCGGACAGATTATTGTTTCTACAAAGCTAAGTAATGATAATAAAATTACGGTACACATTAAAGATAGCGGCATCGGCATTGATCCAAAACATTTGGAAAAGGTAATAGAGCCGTTTGGGCAGTTAAAGCAAGACACGCTTGTTAATCGCAAAAAAGGTACTGGCTTAGGATTGCCATTATCAAAAAGCATGTGTGAGGCAAATGGAGGGAGCTTTAAAATTACTTCCATCCCCGATAAGGGAACAACAATAGCGCTCACATTTGAAGCTATCTCATAAAAATTAAAAGGCAGCTTATTTCAGCTGCCTTTCTCTTTTATGCATCTTCGTGTAAAAATCAGGTAATAATTGCCTACCCTAATAGGTAAAATTTTCCAATTTAGTAAACAAAGTCTTACTTGATTTTGCGCAAAACCTTGAAAAGCCCATCAACCTATTGATTTAATTGAATATTTTTTTTTAACATCTCATTAACTCAAATCGTAAATCCTATAGGTGTCAAGAAAAGATGCCTAGAATTCTAGGTGTCAAATTCGCGGGCATACGTCGTATTTTTACACCTGGTATGGAAAAGGAATTTTTGTGATGAGTGGGATCACGTTATCCGCAGCGATGCGGAGCAATTTATTAAGTTTGCAAA
>WTKA01000034.1:0-11561 GCA_011524605.1 Hyphomicrobiales bacterium
TCAAAGAGTATTATCAAAAATAAAAGCAAAAAGCTTTTTCCCGGAATTTCGTTAGAAATATCCGGGATCTTTCACGTTTGGGCACTTTGATATTTCCTGCCCCACACCCAAATACCCGCATCAAGTCCGGGGAAAAGTATGATGTTAGTTCAAGACACTCAAACAAGTGCGACTGCACGTCGGAGCTTATGCTCCGCCCCCACGGAGACATGAGCGGAGCGAATAGTTGTGAGTGCAAATATATGCAACCCTACCCCGCTTCAAGCCCGAGGAAAAGTGGAAGCGCATTATAAATAAGACACATCTCATAGCATGAGAAAATAGAATTTATTTTTTACAGCTTTTACGCATATAATAGTCTTGTCTATGTGATACATAAAGCTTAGAGAATTTATCCCAATAGGCTTGACCACGCCATCGAATAAAAGAGCCAAAGTAAAATACAAATATCAAAACAAATATAATGATCGCTAAAATTCTCACTAACATAAAGTTAATTTGTTCTAACATTACTAAAAGTGAAGTAAGCGTATTTGCAGCTTGCTCTATATCGAAACCTGTACTCAGAACCATTGTAAACAAGCTGAATATCGCACTTAGCACAAATAATATAGACTTTAAATATTCCCGTTTTAGTGCAGAGCGCAAATCAATTTTTTCAAAAGCATCATTATAAACAATCAAGGACATAACACGTTTACCCGGTGTATATCCTTTTTTTGAAATAAATAAAGCAAATATGAAAGGCATCAACAAATATACAAAAGGTTGGAATGAAATATATTCTGCTTGTTGACCATTTTCATCTGCATAATAAAAGATATTGGCATTAAAAGTTGTATCATCTTTTTGCCATGTCTTATATAGCTTAACTACATAGAAGGTCGTAACAAACATGTTTGTTTGCTTACATAAAACTTGCTGATGTCTTCCACCTTCATCTAGTGGGAGTAATCGATTTAAAGTATCTTGCGTTACAAGATCTTCTCTAATTTCACAGCCAGTGGTTCTAATAAAATCAGGCGCCAAAATTTTGGTAGAAAAAAAACTATTTAAAATAACGACAAGAATCGAGGCAACAATCATAGATAATAGAATATCAATGATATAAGCTAAACTACGTCTCCAAAAGAATTTTTTCGCCATAAAACTACGCCCTATTCAAGCAGCAAGTTGATATTATTACCATAAAATTATAATTAGTCAGCACAATTATATCAATTTAAGTAGTTTTACAACCACTAACTCGCTGCCTTCCAAGAAGCGCGTTTTTTCTGTCTCATGACATAGCCAATGACTTGGGCAACAGCCTTATACTGCGCCTCTGGAATTTGATCATCGACTTCCACCATAGCATATAAAGAACGCGCTAAGGGTGGGTTCTCAACAAGGGGAATATCATGCGCTTGTGCGATTGTTCTAATTTTAAAGGCGATTTCATCAACCCCCTTAGCCACAACAATAGGGGCTGGTGTGTTATCATCATACTGCAAGGCAACGGAGAAATGCGTCGGGTTAGTAATAACCACCGCAGCATTTGGTACATTAGCCATCATACGCTGGCGTGATTTTTCAACGCGGAGCTGGCGAATTTTTGCCTTAATATGTGGATCACCCTCGGTTTGCTTATATTCGTCTTTAACCTCTTTCATACTCATCTTTTGCTTTTCAAACCATTTATTCTTTTGATATATATAGTCAGCAGCAGCGACAAAAAACATAATGAATAATGTGGCGGCCATGAGCATTAAGATAAAATCAAAAACAATGGGCAAAATAACGCGAACATCTGAATGCATCAAGCGATCTAATATATCCCGCTCAGGCCAAACAATAGCGACCATGATAACGCCAACAATTGTTATCTTTAAAATACCTTTGACAAAATTCATCAAGCTTTGAGAAGAAAACATTCTTTCAAGCCCTTTTTTGGGAGATATTTTGCTGAATTTAGGCTTAAGCTGCTCAGTCGACCATACGGGGGCATGCTGCACCATATTACCAGCAACACCCATGAGCATAATAACGAGTACGGGCAAAGCAAGCGTTAGTAAAATTGTAAAGCCAAAGCTTTCTGTTAGAATCAGTAAATTGCCTGGGTCTGTTTTAATGTCATGCAGATTATTCATAAAACCACGTAAATCAACATAAAGCTTTTCAGAAGAGGCATAGGCAAATAAGGCAATTGCCAATGTAGAACCGAACAAAACAAACCAACTCGAAACTTCCTGACTTTTAGCAACATCCCCTTTACTATGGGCATCATCGAGCCGTTTCTGGGTGGGGTCTTCGGTTTTTTCATGCTTTTCAGTTTCTTCTGCCATTTAAAAAACCTCCCTATTGTGTGAACTGAATAAATTGATCTTCAACATGCGCCATATACATGCTCATCATCGCCTGTAACAATAGCGCAAACATGATAAGGCCAATCCAAATATTAGCAGGAATAGCAACAAAGAAGATTTGAATTTGTGGCATTAGCTTTGAAATAATACCAAGGCCTGCATAGAAAATGAGGCCAAATACTAAAAAAGGAGCAGACATTTTAACTGAAATCACAAAAGCTGCTGTAATCGTGTTTAAAGCAAGTTGCGATGTATCGCCGATATCTGGCAAAGTTCTGGGATTGAAAATTTCATAACTATCATAAATAGCCGCGATTAGGACGTGATGCAGGCCTGTCGTAAAAATTAGAACTGATGCTAGCAGAGCAAGGAAAGAACCAATGATCGCGCCTTGCGTTCCTTGCGTTGGGTCAACTGCTGTTACAAAACCTAAAGAAAGCTGGAAAGCGATAATCGTTCCAGCCATTTGCGTTGCCATCATAACGAGACGCATAATGCTGCCAATAATAAGCCCGATAAGCGCTTCAGTGATGCCCATGGCAATCAGTGGAATTGGTTCAAGGGGTATTGGCTGCAGCTTTGCTTCGACAAGAGGAAGCATAACAAAAGACATGGAGACAGCTAATCCAATACGAACACGGCTTGACATGCCTTGCTCACCAAAAGCAGGCATTACAGATAACATACCCCCAACTCGGAAGAGAACGAGGATAAAGGCTAAAACCGCTTGTGATGTTATGTCATAAACCATGCATTCTGCTCAGTCGTTTTTTAAAAAAACTTAAAGTGCCCTTCTGGGCACTCAAAGATATCTGGAGAGATATATTAAAGTCCGGTTGGGAGACCACCCTGCACTACTTTTTCCATTACGAGTGCCATGTAATCACCCATTCTTTGTCCCATGAAAGGAAGGCTAACCATTAGGGCAATAAAAATAGCGACAATCTTTGGAGCAAAAACAAGGGTCATTTCCTGAATTTGCGTAAGGGCTTGAAATAATGCGATACCAACACCGACAACAAGCCCCACAATCATTACAGGCGCAATAACAATGATTAAAGTCCAAAGTCCTTCACGCCCTAAATCGACCAATTCTTGACCACTCATATCGCCCTCCTGGCTTCAGTGTAAAATCTAGCTAATCCTATTAGATTAGATTGGCATACGCATAATTTCTTCATAAGCTGTGACAACACGATCACGAACAGAAACAAGTGTTTCAAGAGCAAGCTCAGTTTCTGCAACAGCTGTTACAACATCAACAATATCTGCTTCGCCTTTAGCAAGACTAACCGCCTGCTTATCAGTTGCAACCACTTGGTTTTCCATCTTTACTAAAGCTGCGTCTACAAGCTGACCAAAGCCTTGAGATGCACTGGCGCTATCAACTTTTGTTGGCTTTAGAGCGGAAAGCTCCTGCATTGTGGAATTTTTTAGGCCTTGAGCAGCGCCATATGCGCCGGATGCTGTTGCTGATATTTGCATTTCTGGCTCCTATAAATCAGTGTTATTAAATTAGTTATGCACTCATGATATCAATAGTGCGGGCTAGCATTTGTCTTGAAGAAGAAATGATATTCATATTTGCTTCATAACTTCTTTGAGCTTCTCTCATATCCATCGCTTCAATTAATGGATTTACATTTGGGTATTTTACATAGCCTTCTTCATTTGCTGCTGGGTGACCAGGCTCTAGGCGCAATGTAAAATCGCTTTTATCATTATTAATACGGCCAATTTGCACGCCATGCGCAGCTATTTCACGGTCATACTGAGCTTTAAAAGTAGGAATACGGCGACGATAAGGATCTCCCCCAGCCACTTTTGCTGTTGAACTCGCATTGGCAATATTTTCCGAAATAACGCGCATGCGACCGCCTTGCGCTTTTAGGCCTGTTGATGCCACTTGTATTGCGTTAAAAAAATCCATGCTCGCTATTCCTTTCTCACTACTCAAACTATTTTGCTCTTACTATCTTGGACTTCTAATCCCGATGCGCATAACACCGAGTGTTTTTTGGTAAAGCTGCGTTGCAGCTTGATAATCAATTTGGTTTTGAGCTGACTTCATCATTTCTTCTTCAAGAACAACCGAATTGCCTTCAGGCGTTGTTTCCCATGTGTCGATCTTCACACCAAAACGAGGGCCTTGCGCAACTATTGGCTTACCCTGAATATGACCTGAATGGGTCTTAGAATTATCAAGGCCACGCATGTGAAGGTCACGAAATTGCTTTTGAAACTTCAGTTCTTTCAAATCGCGCGCTTTATAAGTTGGCGTTTCAGCATTTGCCACATTTTGCGATAGCAAGCCATGACGGCGCTGATGGTAATGCATCTTCGTGCGCAGCATATTCATAATAGATAATTCAGAAGCTGAAGGCATATTCATCACTCAAAGGTTAAAAACTATGGTTTATAGAATATGACTGTTTATGGTTAATAAGGTGCTAACAAATGACTTTTTCTGCACCATTCCTTGTGTTTATTTGTTGAATTATATGATTTTTTCGCGTTAAATTTTATATCCATAAAAAATAATAGCTTTAATGTTGCATAAAACCAAAAATATAAGGCCAAATAGAATCTACGTTCAATACAATCAATAAACTCCACTGCAATAGATTTTATAGCTTCAGGAGGATTTAGCAGATTGGCTAGGCTCAGGACGGGATTATTTTGTTCAATATTGTTTGAATATAAAGTGTTAGATGGATAACAATAAAGTTAAAGTATACTATTGTTATTATTGCAACTTTATTTTTGACAAGTGATGCTTTTAACTTAAACCCAATTTTAAATTAAACTAATGGGCACCACATATTTACAGGATGAATACGTCAAAAAGCTTGAATTACTAGTAGCAATTACACTTTTCTTCCTCTTCATTGTGTAAATCTATTGGTGCAGAATGGATTAAATAATCATGTCCTAAACCTAGCTACCAATAAGCATTTTTCAAGGCATTGATAGATGTGTTCGATCAAATTCTACCATTCAACCTTATCGCCTTCGAATAAACCAAGGTTACGTGCATAGCCCCCGTTAATTTCAAAAACAGCTGCGACTGGAAATTTGGAAGTTATAATATCGTCGGATAATGGTTGTACATTTCTTTGAATATGAACCACGGTACCTTTTGCATCAATAAATAGCATATCTAAGGATATATAAGTATTTTTCATCCACATAAAGCGCTCTTTCTCATCACTGTAGAGAAAAAGCATTCCATGGTCTTGATCAAGAGTTTTACGATGCATAAGCCCTCGAGCTTGTTCATCTTCATCATCAGCAAGTTCATAGGTGAATTTATGATCACCTGTTTGTGCCTTAATGACCAGCACTCTCTCAATCTCATCTTCATCAAAACCAAATACAAAGGTTTTAACAAGGTGGGACTGCGTTACAATAACAAATATTGTAAATAATATGACAATAGTAGCGCCTAAAGATAGGACAAAACGACGAAAACTATTTTGTTTAATCACTTTGATACCTTATCTTTTATAGGCGCAACTATAATTTTGCATAGTTAGCAAGCTGTATAACTTCAGCATTAATGAGACTGCGGTGCGTTTAAAGTTGGCCCATCAGGTCTAATTTCAGCTGCCATTAAGCCTTTTGGCCCGTCACCATAGCGCACAAGAACGACTTGGCCAGGTCTGAGCTCTGCAAAGCCATATCGACGAAGCGTCTCCATGTGAACAAAAATATCTTCTGTTCCTTCGCCTCTGGAAACAAATCCAAACCCGCGCAGTCGATTGAACCATTTGACAATCGCTCTTTCAAAACCGCTTTTTGCTTCAACTGCCACATAACTTCTATCTGGCATTTGAACAGGATGTACAGCAGTGCTTTCGTCCATCTCAACGACTTTAACAGCTTGATATCCACGATCTTTTTTCGCTATATCGACAGCAATCCTAGCCCCTTCATAGGCTGTTTGGAAACCATCTTTTCTTAAGCATGTAACATGCAGAAGAATATCAGCGCCACCACTATCAGGAACAATGAATCCAAACCCCTTTGAGGCATCGAACCACTTAATTGTTCCATATTCTCTTATCACTTCAATATCGTCAATTTCAACACTAGAAATTTCTGAATTTTTTATTTTTGTATTATTAAATTCGTCCATTTTGGAACCCTAAACTCTTTCCGCCCGAATCTTATTGACTAATTAAAGTTTTACTTGTTTATTAATTATGTTAAAGAAAAAAAAGCATCCTTTTGCAATCAATCCACAGCTGAAACAGATTTCTACTTATAGTCTTACCTTTGGAAGCAATTATACGGAAAAGTCTAGCTAAAAAAGTAATTAATCACAAAAAAAACAGGTGATTTATCATTAGAATTATATAAATGATACTTATCTACTCTACTTATATTGCATAAATAAAAAAACATATTTCAAACACGGTAAAATGATTATTTTTACTTTCAAAAAGCTGTTATAGACCATGATATATATCATGAGCATATGACTTTAATAAGTTTTTCAAAAAAATATAATTTATTTTTCTATTAGAATGTAAGTATATCCTTGAAAATCTTCTATTTGCTTCACTCAAAAACAATCTGATTTTATTTTACGGCTAAATTATGATTAGCGAAGTAATGAAAAAAAGTTCTTAGCAGGCTGTGACTTTTCAATTTGCTTCTCATAATACTCAGAAGCTTCTTTACTATCAATATTTGAATTATCATTTTGGGCGAATAATTGTAAATTTGTCGGTTTATCATTCTCTGTTTTGGCTGAGAATAAAGAATTCGGATCAGCTTTTTCCAATTGCTGTTTGTTTTGTTGAATTTGCAGCCGCGCTTTTTCTGCAGCTTCAAAAAAGAGCCCTTGAAAAATTTTTGATGGCTCTACTGGCATCGTTAGCTGATTATTGTTTTTCTGCGCCACTGCAGGTTTTAGATTTTGGCGCTCTTCAATCATACGGTCAAATTTTTGCGTGAGCAGGTGATAAACTTCGCTAACAGATCGAGCTTTGCCATTTTTATAAAAAATAGGTGTATTTGCTCTAGCTGCGGATAAAAAATATTTATCAGCTCTGACATTAGGGTTAGACCATGCGGTTTTGATGAGTTTTGTTGCCCCTTCTGCCCCTAAAAAATGCGCTATATATAACTCGCCGGCCGTAGCTGAACGGCCAATCCCTTGTCTTAAAACAGCTTGATTTTGATTTGTTAAAGCACCAGCCATCTTTGCAGCAACATTAGGGTTATAGCGTAGATCTAAAATTGACTTTCTATTCTGAGGATCTTTCACCTCATAGCCTCGACGCGTTTTCTCTATATATTTTGCATAATGACCAAGGCCAATCGAATGACCTTGCTCTTTCATGACCTGCAACCATGTTGATTCAATAAATTGAAACAAACCAGCAGCTGAGGAAGTTGATGCTTTCGCCTGCGGATTAAAAGAACTTTCTCGTTGAGCTGTTTTTACCAGATAATCATACTGTGTTCCTGTTTGCCTACTTGCATTACGCAAAGCGGAGTTTACTTCAGGCGAAATATTCCGAGATATATTTTGAGTATTGGCTGTCGCAGCTGGCTTGGGTGTTGCCGCATAACGATGCCACTTTATCGGCATAAATTGTTTTGCTTCAGCCATATCTCAATTCACCATAATCATCTAAAAAACGCAGGGCTGGATTTTTTACACTCCAGAAACTATCACGCAGATTATTAACAAATATGGTTACTATTAAGTAAATAATTACATAATTTTTTATTAAAAATGTTGCATTATGAGAATTACCCTTCCCACGAAGTTATTATCTCACTCATGTTAGGGCGCGCTCTATCTTCGGGCTTTTGATCAGAATTCCCAATATAAAAATATCCTGCAATTTTTTCTTGTTCTTGCAATCCAAGTTTTGCGTTTATCGTTTGATCATCAGAAATCCAGCCGGTTAGCCATTGTGCAACATATCCATAAGCATGAGCGGCATGGAGAATATTCATACCCACCGCACCACAAGTTAATTGCTGCTCCCATAATGGAATCTTAAAATGATCTACGGGACTAAAAATTAAAATAATAATACCGAGATTTTTCTTAAAAGGGCTAAGTTCTTTTTCCACGGTTTCAGGAGAAGGATCAGAATATCTATTTCTTGTGGCTTTCTCAACGAGTGAGCAAAAAGATGATCTATTCTCTTGAGGTAAAACGCAAAAACGCCAAGGCACTATTTTGCCGTGATCTGGTGTCCGGCTTGCTATCCTCATAATTTTTTGCAATTCTGATATAGAAGGCGCCTCACCCTTCATATCCATAATTTTCACGGATCTACGATTGGATAAATAGTCTTCTAATGGTAGCTGCATCGCCCTATCCCTTAATGAAAATGAATAGGGCGACATATATGTTTTTATTTGTAAAAAAGCAATCTATCTAAGATCAAGCTGCAATGCCGCTTGTATCACCAAGTAAATAGGTCTCTGTCAAGACTGTATCATCGGTCATAACGCTAACACTATCATCACCATAGATAGACGATGTAACATCTGAATTTGCGTCAACATGCGGATGCGCAATAATATCATCAAGTTCAACAGCAACAAGTGTCATATCTTCTCCATCCATATTGATCTGAACAACTTGATCTGTATTATTCAATGCATCTATAGAGATCGTGAAAGAATTACCATGCTCATCTGTAAAATCAAGCAGTTCAACATCTCGGAAGACCCTGTCATTACCATCTCGATCTTGTTGCGTATCCGAAACATAAAGATAACCAGTTTCTTCATTATATTGGAATTGATATTCATCAATTGAACCAGAGAAACTAGCTATATCAATATCATTATCTGATCCATAACCACTACCGATAAGCGTGTCATTGCCTGCACCGCCAATTAACACATCAGAACCAGCACCACCAGCAAGCACATCATCACCTGCCTCTCCAAAAAGAGCATCATCACCCCCCATGCCGTTAATGTTATCGTCCCCACTTCCTGCAAAAACAATATCATCTCCACGCTCAGCATCAATATAATCTGCCTGAGATGTTGCTTCATAAATTTCATAATCATCATATGATAAAGAAATAAATTGTTCTGTGCTTACAACAATATCATCAAACATTATATATTCATATTGCTGAAGCTGCACGAGATCAAAATGGGTTGAATTTCCTGGATCATCGTTAAATCCAACACGAACAAAATCACCTTGCTGATTTCCAAATGTATAATCTTGCATACTGCCCTCAAAGACAGCAATATTTAATCCTCCATCTCCAACAATAGCGCTACTATTGAAATTGCCTTGTGTCATATAAGGCTCAAATATTGCGCTTATATCAAATGTTATCGTATGGCTTTCATCACCGCTAGAAATTATAATTTCTAATGGCATACCATCATTTCCAACTGCTAAGGATAGGGCTTGTTGCATATCCGTAATTTGAATTTCACCGGTCATAGCATCAATAGAAAAGCCTTGCATATTTTCAGAAAGGCTAAATTGCATAGAATGCTCACTAAACTCGCTTAAGTTTGCCACATTGATGATGGCTTCATTTTCCTGGAGATTAGCGCCATGATTTGAAGTTTCAAAGGTAATTGCGTCATAATTTATGCTAACTTCGTTAGATAGTAAATCACTGACATTTATAAATTCATATTCGCCTTCATTGCTACTAAAACGCAGCTGCTCAACATCATGATAAACAAGATCAATCCCATCAGGTTGACCGTCTCGCATATCTTCGATTCTTATATAGCCCGTCCCTTCATTATAAGTGATATTATAATCAGAATATTGACCTGAAAATACCGCGATATCAAAATTATGTTCAGCTACTTGTATTGTGTCATCAGTATGATCACCATGCAATATGTCATTGCCCGAACCACCCGTTAATATATCATTGCCAAAGCCACCAATGATAAAATCATCACCTGACCCACCGCTTATCGTATCATGGCTATTGCCACCAGCTAATAAATCATTACCTGCACCGCCATTAATAGTGTCGATACCACCACCACCGTTGATATAGTCATCGCCATCACCACCATGAATAACATTATTTCTACCATCAGCTATTACAATATCATCTTGTGAAGTAACATTCTGATTGTAATCTGAAGTTATCGTAGCGTTCAGGTCTAAAATTTGGTCATTAAACACGAGATAATCAAAATTATTGAACATCTCAGATGCGCTCATATCATGATTACTATTCGCAAAAATATTTGAAAGATCACCATCTGTCGCTAAAAAGACTTCGGATAAATTTTGATTAATTTCACCTACAACAACACCATCGCCATCAAAGCCTATATTACTGACATCTTGAGAAAGATCTATACTTTGCCCAATAGCTTCATATTCAATCGGCATTGTTAATTCTACCTGATCAGAACCATTAGAAACGCTTATAGATAACTCAAGCTGACCTGTCATATTATGCAGGTCAATTTGACTGCTATCAACTAAGCGAATAACACCCGTGTCAAAATCAATTTCAAAAGCGCCTGTCGGATCATTTAAGGTGAATGTAAGCTGATCAGCATTCTCGCCTAATTGATTAAGATCAATCTTACCAATGATATCATCATTTTGTGATAATAAATCTATCGCTACCGCTTCATAACTTAACTCTGGCGACCATATCTCATTTTCTACGATTTGATCTTGTTCACTATTATCAGCAACCTCAATAGCAAAACTCTCTGTTAGCTGTATCTCTGGTGAGTTTTCTTCTGAGAGCAGTATATCTTCTTCAAGTGATAGACTTATGTCATGCGAAATATCTTCTACAGTTGGAATATCAGCGTCTTCATAATTTAAATCTACAATATCAACTGCATCTGATACAGCTGAAATATCACTCATAAAATCTTGCTGGTCTTGGCTATCAATAAACATCTCAGTAGCAGTATTGAACTCTGTTTCATCTGCATTTGAGAAACCGTTAGCAGTTGTTGAGCTATCATTTACAAATTCTTGCATCTCGTCATTTTCACTGAACATTTCAGAGATAGCTTCTGTCTGTACAAAATCGATATCCGCATCACTTGTTTTCGCTTCTTGCCCTTCTGCTGGCGAAGCTTCCTTGTAAATTGCTGCTTCTTTAGGGCTTAGGTCAGTAGACGAATTTTCATGTGCATCTGCATAGCTAGTTTCATTAAACCCTTCAGATAAGCTAACTTCGATTTCATTTTGCGCTTTTAACTCAGTATTTTGTT
>WTKA01000034.1:11661-18896 GCA_011524605.1 Hyphomicrobiales bacterium
CCTTCAGATAAGCTAACTTCGATTTCATTTTGCGCTTTTAACTCAGTATTTTGTTGCGCATTTTCATCATTTTCGCCCTTTTTCTCTTCTTCCATCTCATCACGATGTTCAGAGGATTTATTATCCTGACTATCTTTTGAGAGCTTTTTCTCTACTTGCTTCTCAAAAATTTTAAGTTCTTCATCATCAGCACCCAGCATCTCAGTTTTTTCAATTTCCCCGTAAAGCTGATGCTCAAAATGTGCTTGCGCGACATCTTCAGATTTTTTATAGCTCTCAGAACCAAAATACCCATTATTGAAACTATTCTGATCAGTTTCAGCCTCATTGGATTGCTGCATATTTACATCTAATGATTGAGCATTTTCCTCGGCAAGCTTTTTCGCCTGAGCTTCAATCTCTTGGTTAATCCCACTGTTGTCAAACGCATTGCTCATAGTTAACTCCTAACAAATGTAAATTTGTATGCATAAATTGTTGCAAACACTATCATTGCTAGCAATTAAGAGTTTTAAAAATAAACAGTTCCAATTTTAATCATTTCAATTTTCATGAACAGATAATTTTCATGTGATAAAAAATGGGTTATGTACATTAGGAAAACTTTATTAAAATAGAAAATAATTCAAAAACAATCATCAAAAACATAAAAACTATTTGTAATTTCTGAATTGTTCGACTTATTTATGGCTAAGGCCTTTACAGTAGAAAAAAGGCCTAAATTAACGACCTAAATGCTCAACCGAGGAGATCATAATGACATTTAAAGCAGTTTTATTTGATTGCGATGGCGTTTTAGTCAATTCTGAAAGTCTTTATGAAAAAAAGCTCATGGGCATTTTATCAGATCTTGGCTTTGGTTATAGCCATGAGGATTATGAGAAGAAATTTGTTGGGCTAACAGATCAGGCTTGTAACAATTTATTACAAGAAGATGCTAAAAAACGCGGGCTAGCGCCAATTGCGGATGATTTTATGATAACAAATGCCCAAGAAATGTGGACAAATCACATTGAGGAGCTAACACAGGTAGAAGGTGCGCATAAACTGGTAACTTTTGCTAAACAGCATTTTAAGATCGCAGTTGCCTCCAATAGTGGGCGGGATGCGCTCATAAAAAAGCTGAATGGCAAAGATTATGCCCCTCTATTTGGCGATATGGTCTATGCTGCGCAGGATGTTGTTCACGGCAAGCCTGCCCCCGATATCTATCTAAAAGCTGCAAAAGCCCATGGCGTTGACCCTAAATCTTGTGTCGTTATTGAAGATAGCCCGACAGGCATTAAGGCAGGTGTCGCAGCGGGAATGACAGCTTGGGGCTTTTTAGCTGGAGATCATATTAAACCATGGCATAAAGAACGCCTTATAGAAGCGGGCGCTCACTGTGTATATGATACAGCAGAAGATATTATTCAGGCCTTACAAGAAAAAATATGAAGCAATAACCGTCTTTTATGCAAGTCTTCTATAATAGGCATTTATGGGTTTATGAAGCTATTAAGCGCTCACTCTTATAAGAAAGAGAGCTATAGTGAGCTATAGTGATCTATAAAGATAAATCCATAATTGCACAGATCTACCAATATTGAGCTGCAATACTTTCCTTATGAGCCAAAGCAGTAGAGAAAATAAAAAACCTAGGTCGCTTATCATAAAACGACCTAGGCTCAGTAACTATTAATTTAGTCTATTCTGCACCATAGATTTACACTATGAACAGGAAAGAAAGTGATGGAACTACTAGTAATTTCAAGCTTTTTTGACGTATTCATCGTGTAAATATGTGGTGCCCATTGAGCTTAAGATAAAAGTGGGTTTGAGTTAAGAGCATCATTTGTCAAAAATAAAGCTTCAACAATAGAAAAACTATTCTTTCACTTTATTTTTATCCACTTAATACTTTTAACTCAAACAGAATTGAACAAAATTAGTAGTTGCTGAGCCTAGGCTCAAGGTTTGTAAACCCAAAGAAATTATTTAAATACGATCTAAAGTTTTCAACTTTGCTCTTGGGTGTATTTCATTTTGTGACAATACAACTGTTTGAGGACGGAAGCGCTCTACAATGCCACGAACATGACGTCTTACTTGTGGGCTTGTTAGCAACACTGGAATTTCCCCTGTCATAGCTGCATTTTCAAATACATCTCTCACAAGCGTTACAAAATCTTGCAACATGGAAGGTGCCATCGTGAGAATTTTCTCTTCGCCATCGCCTGATTGAGACTCAAGGAAATTTGTTTCCCATTTTGGTGACAAGGTAATTACAGGTAAATAACCATTTGGCCCTGTGTTACCCGCGCAAATTTGACGGGCAAGACGTGAACGTACATGTTCTGTTACCATATTCATGTTACCTGTTGTTGCCGTTGCTTCTGCAATGCCTTCCAAAATTGTTTGTAAATCACGAATTGAAACTTGCTCAGCAAGTAAAGACTGAAGAACCCGCTGAATCCCTGTGATTGTAACCTGACTTGGCACAATATCTTCCAGTAATTTTTGCTGATTTTTTGGCAAGTCATTAAGTAGATTTTGTACATTTGCATAAGAAAGCAAGTCTGGCATATTTGCTTTTAATAGCTCTGTTAAATGGGTGATCAATACAGTAGCACTGTCAACAACAGTTAGGCCACGCAAGGTTGCCTCTTCCCTGTTAGCTGCGTTTACCCACACACAAGGCAAACCAAATGTAGGCTCAACACCGCGCGTCCCAGGAATATCTGCCTCTGTTCCTGCTGGATCCATAACCATATATTCATTCGGGAAGACTGCACCACTGCCAGATTCAACTTCCTTAATTTTAATCGTATAATCATGTGGCCCAAGCTGCAAATTATCAAGCAAGCGAACAGATGGAATAACAAAACCATAGTCTGCAGCAAATTGGCGGCGAAGCGCTTTAATTTGTTGTGTTAGGCGGTCTTCCTCTACTTCAGCATTGATAAGAGGAAGCAAGCTATAGCCAATCTCTATACGAAGGTCATCAATTTGAAGCGTTTGTGAAATTGGCTCTTCTGCTTGTTCTTCAGATTCATTCACTGCCGCTTGTTGCGATGAAATCTCTCCAGCGATCAATTCTTCTTGCTGTTTTTTGTGAGCAAACCATGCACCTGCACCCGCTACCGCACCTAATGTTACAAATGGCAACATGGGAATGCCTGGCAATAAGGAGAGAAGCACCATAACAATACCCGACATGCCTAAGGCTTTAGGATAGTTTGTAAACTGTCTACCTAGAACTTTATCTGTTGATTCTCGTACGCCTGCTTTAGATACAAGTAAGCCGGCTGCTGTTGAAACAATAAGAGCTGGAATTTGAGAAACAAGGCCATCACCAACTGTGAGTAATGTATAAGCCTGCGCCGCATCGCCCATGCTCATATCCATTTGAGCAACACCAATAATAATGCCACCAATCACGTTAATGAATGTGATTAAAAGACCTGCAATGGCATCCCCACGAACAAATTTTGATGCACCATCCATGGAACCAAAGAAAGAAGATTCATCTTCAAGCTTTTTACGGCGCGTTTTTGCTTCTGCTTCATCAATAAGACCAGCTGATAAATCCGCATCAATTGCCATTTGTTTACCAGGCATTGCATCCAAGGTGAAGCGCGCTGCTACCTCAGCAATACGACCAGAACCTTTGGTAATAACAATGAAGTTAACAATGATCAAAATTGCGAAAATAATGATACCAATAACAAAATTGCCGCGCATGATGAGATTACCAAAGGCCTCAATAACATTACCAGCGGCATCGCCACCATTGTGACCATTAGATAAAATCAATCTTGTTGAAGCAAGGTTCAAAGCTAGTCGCATCATTGTGGCAACGAGCAAGACGGTTGGAAAAGCCGAAAACTCAAGCGGTGTTTGAATGAATAAGGCCGTCATCAAAATCAAAACACTGAAAATGATTGAGACAGCAAATAATGCGTCCAAAGCCATAGCAGGCATTGGAAAGAGCAAAACGAACAAAATCGCAATAACCCCAAAGGCCATTGCGGTGTCGCCTTGCAAAAGCATTTTCTTGATATTATCACCAAATGGCTGGCTGCCTGCTAAAATATTTGCAAACCCGCCTTTTGAGTTGCCTTCTGGCTCTTGAGATGTCACTTCGCTCATGGCTTCTGCCCTTTGCTATTATTAGAATCTATAATCTACCTGCTTATGCAGCTTGTTGTCCATCGCCTGATGGTGTGATATCAACACCTTCGTCTGCATATTGCTTAAGTTTATTTCTTAATGTTCTAATGGATATGCCTAAAATATTAGCGGCATGGGTGCGATTACCCATACAATGATCCAGAGTATCTACAATCAAATCACGTTCCATTTCTGCAACTGTTTGCCCAACAAAACTACGGGTCACAGCTTCAGCTGTTTGTGCAGCTTGAGCAGCAAGGGAAGAGGAAGTCATGTCCACTTTTTGACCATTTGGCAGTGTTAAATTTTCAGACGCAATTTCATCACCCTGCGCTAAAAGAACTGCACGGTGAATTGTATTTTCCAATTCACGAACATTACCGCGCCATGAGTGAGATTGTAAACTTGAAATAGCCTCATCAGAAAAACTGCGTTCTGGCATGCCATTCATATCAGAATAAAGTTTTGAAAAATGCTGCGCTAGCTGCAGGATATCTTGCTGCCTTTCCCTTAGAGGCGGCAAATGTAAATTCACAACATTTAATCTAAAGAGTAAATCTTCACGGAAAATACCTTCTTGCACTGCATCGTCTAAATTACGGTTCGATGTAGCAAGAATGCGAATATCAACAGGCACAGGACGTGAACCACCGACACGGTCTATCATGCGCTCCTGAATAGCTCTTAATAGTTTAGCCTGTAAGCGAATATCCATCTCACTAATTTCATCGAGCAATAATGTGCCGCCATTAGCTTCTTCAAATTTACCGATACGGCGTGCAATAGCTCCAGTGAAAGCACCCTTTTCATGACCGAATAATTCTGATTCAAGAAGATTTTCAGGAATTGCCGCGCAATTAACCGAGATAAATGGCTTTTCTGAACGACGGGATTCTTTATGCACATAGCGAGCGATAACCTCTTTACCAGTCCCTGATTCACCTGTGATCAAAACACTCGCATCTGAAGGCGCAATTTGCTTAGCGAATGTGTAAACAGATTGCATTGCAGGATCTGCAATAATAACGTCTTTAGCATCATTCGTAACAGCACGTAAGACTGTTGCAATCAATTCAGGGTCAGGCGGCAGGGGAATATATTCCTGAGCGCCTGCTTGTATAGCTAGCACGGCAGCATTAGAATCAGGACTAGTGCCACAAGCAATGATTGGCAAAGTGATCCGCTCAAGGTCAAGTTGATAGATAAGGTCGCCAATATCTAAATGGACATCAATCATGACCATATCACAACCAGAGCCAGATCGGATTAAGCGCATTGCTTGGGCAACCGTTTCTGCGTGAACAACTTTTGCGCCATTTTCCATTGCGATTTTAGTTGCAACAGTCATCTGACCACCAAGTCGACCTACCATAAGTAAACGCATTCCATTATCCTCTTACTTTGCCTGTATTCTTTTACCAGCCCTTAAGCTGAATTGACGCCTGATTATATAAAGCTTAGTTATTTTCTGACTTAAAAATCTCGGTCATCGTAACGCCTAAACGTTCTTCAACCATGACAACATCCCCGCGGGCAACCAAGCGATCATTGACATAAATATCAATCGCATCGCCAACTTTACGATCAAGTTCGATTACCGAGCCTGCTTCTAGCCCAACTAAGTCTTTCACTTGAATTTTTGAACGGCCTAAAATAGCTGAAACTTTGACAGGGACATCATAAACAGAATCGAGATTATTTGCAGTCATATCATTTTGCACTTCTGGTTTTTTAGGGGCAGGCTTTTGCGCTTTAGGTGCAGGCTTAGGACCTTTTTCATTCAATAGATTTTGAATATCTTTTTGCAAGTTTTCACCTTGTTTATTTCCAGTTTCATTGTCGAGTTTAATATCGTCCATCTCAATCTTCCTTTATTCGGTTCTAAGACGCTTTTGATAAGTTATCTTCTTGTTTCACAAATGTTTTTGGTCTGCCAAATTCTGAGGTTAGCTCATTGAATGAGTGTTGTAATTTTTGTACCAATTGCTCTTGCAATTGCTCCCAATCAAAAACAACATTTGAGTCAGGCCATCTTATTTCTATTTTCCCTTTTTGCATGCCGCCTGCGCTTAAAACCATACGCTTTTTTTGCTCCGGATTTATCGCTTCCATAGCTCTTACAAGGGCAGGCTTATCACTAGCATGCGCGACAAGCGTGACAGTTAAGTCTGGCGAAGCGTTAGAGAAAATTTCATTAATTGCTTCAGTAATATGACTTGAATAACCATGTTGCTTAATCACTGGCATCAGCTTTTCTAAGACAGCCGTTAAAGCTTTTGATGTATCTTCAGAGATTGCTCTAAAGCCTTCAAGCTGCTTATCTTGGTTATCATTCACACGCCCTACGAGCTCTTGCAAAGTAGTGATTAGCGCCATAGACTGACTGCGTTCAGCTGCTTTCTCGCCTTCTTTTTTACCTTTTTCAAAGGCGAGAGCAATTTGTTCATTCAAGATTTCATTATGCTCTTGAACTGATAGCATTGGAATTTCAGGCTCAACGATTAGCTCAGCGCTTTCTTGTGCTTCTTCTTGTCTTTCTTCAGCAAATTCTTGCAGAGCTTGTTTTTGCGCCTCAAATTCCTCTTCTAACAAACGTTGTTGATCACTCGCCAGCCAAGTCTTTGAAAAGCCTTCTGAAGCTTTAATTTGAACAGGGCTGTTATCTTGGCCATAGCTAAAAGGCGTCGTTTTCACTTCTCCTTTTTTCAGGACTTTAGCTGTTGATTTAATATGTTCAAATTCTGGAAGCATGATTACACCACTATGTCGTTAGCGCCTGAAGATTTAGCAATAATGATTTCCCCTTGTTCACCAAGCTGTTTTGCAAGCGTAACAAGAGCAGACTGAGCATCTTCGATATCTTTCATGCGTTTTGGACCCATGATTTCGATATCTTCCTGAACTTGCGTTAGAACACGACGCGATAAATTTTCAAAGAATACATCTCTGACACTATCCGGCGCGCCCTTAAGAGCAACAGGCAACAAGGCCGTATCTGCTTTGCGCAGAAGAACTTGAAGCGATGCATTATCCAATCTGCCAAGATCTTCAAATGTAAACATAAGCGCCTTAACATGTTCTGC
>WTKA01000034.1:18996-25778 GCA_011524605.1 Hyphomicrobiales bacterium
TATCCAATCTGCCAAGATCTTCAAATGTAAACATAAGCGCCTTAACATGTTCTGCTGCCTCTTCATCCGCTTCTTCAAGCTGAGAGATAAAGCGCACTTCATTCGTGCGATCCAGATTATTAAAGATCTCAGCAAGCTGCTCATAGGGATCACGCTTACGAGATTTATAAAGATTAGTCATAAACTCAGAACGTAGGGTTGTTTCAACACGCTCAAGAATATCTTTTTGAACATTTTCCATTGCGAGCATACGCTGGATAACATCAAGCGCCAAGTCATCTTGGAATAGGGATAGGACAGCTGCAGCATTTTCAGAACGAATTTTCGACAAGACAACTGCAATTGTTTGCGGATATTCATTTTTAAGATAGTTGGCCAACACTTCTTCTTGAACATTAGAGATTTTATCCCACATGGTGCGCCCTGCAGGACCTCTAAGCTCTTCCATAATAAGCGCAACGCGCTCTTCCGGTAGGAATTGGCACAGCAGCGTTTCTGTCGCATCAATACTACCAATCATAGCACCAGCAGAAGACATTTTAGAAACAAACTCTATCAAGACTTCCTCAACAACACGAGAGCTGATTGAACCTAGCTTCACCATTGCAACAGAAACTTCACGAATTTCATCATCATCAAGCTCTGTCCAAATTGTACTACCGTGATCTTTACCTAAGGCTAGTAGCACAATTGCAGCCTTTTGAGGACCAGTTAATTGATCTGTCGCAGTTGTTTTAAAACCATACGAGTTTGGTTTATTGCTCATCTCATTCGCAACATTGCTAATATTTGCAGCTTGGGGCGCTACACTTAATGCACCCGCCATTGCATCAGCATTTTTCATATTAACATCAACAAGAGGCTCTTGGATTTTTTGCGCGGCTTCTGCCATAATATAAGTCCTTTATTCTTTTGAAGAAAACTACTCTAACCTTGAAGCTTAGGCAGCTGCTTCCTCATTTTTAATCCAATGACGTACGATTTCGATTGCTTCACCAGGGTTATTTTCAACCATCTCACCAATTTGAGCGACTGAAGAAGAATGTAACTCTCCCATGATGTTTGTTGAGTTTAACATCTCGCTTAAGGCGCCACCCGCACCATCCATATGGTCAAATGGGTCAACTAGGTTATTGCCATTCTCATCTGCAATACCAACTAAATTGCCAGAAGTGTCAGCGAGAGCGAGTTTACCTTCTGTTGGGTCATCACTAAGTTGACGTGCAATAAGAGGGCGAAGAACGAAGTAAGCTGCTAATCCACCAACTGCGAGTACAGCGAAGATTTGTGCCATTTGCATATAATCTTGCTTTTGCAATGGCGCATCTACAATCTCTTCAGCAAATGGAGATGCTGCAAACGCTAGATTTTGTACACTTACCGTATCACCACGATCTTCATTAAAGCCCATTGCAGCCTTTACAACTTCCTCAAGCTTTTGCAGCTCTTCAACTGATCTTGGCGTTGATGTAATTGTGCCATCTGCTGCTGTTGTCATCGCATTGTCGATTACAACTGAAACAGAGAGATTGTTGATTTCACCTGCTTCTTTTACAGTTGTTCTGGTATTTGAAGAAATTTCATAATTCACAATCTCTTCATTTCTTTGTGAGTTTTCAACAGCCATATTGCCATCTTCATCAGGAGCACCAGGAATTTCATTCCCTACCGTTACACCATTATTATCTGAAGGCTGGCGTGAGTTATTCGCCTCATCAACTATTTGTGTTGAGCGCACAACACGACCATCTGGATCATAAAGACTTTCTGTTTGCGTCGTCCGCGTCATGTTCAAATCAGCCGCAACAGCAACACGGGCAGATCCTAAACCAACATGAGTAGAAACGATTTGCTCAATTTGGTTTTTTAAGCGCTGCTCAATCGCAGCCTTGCGATCGTCCATAGCAGTGGCTAGCATCGCAGAATTTTCTTCACCAGTGCCTGATGCAAGCATATTACCACGATCATCAATGATAGATACTGAAGATGGTTTTAAGTCTTTCACAGCAGAAGCAACTAAATGCTGTACAGCCTGAACCTGAGACTTATTCATTGCCTTTTTAAGCTTTAAAGCAATAGATGCTGTTGGCCTATTCGCATCCCTTTGGAAAAGCTCTCTTTTGGGAATAACAAGATGCACACGAGCATCTGCAACCTGATCAATAGCACGGATAGTACGAGCAAGCTCCCCTTCTAAGGCACGCATCTTATTCATTTCCTGAACAAATGTTGTCGCCCCTAAGGTTGACTGCTCATCGAAGACCTCATAACCAACAACACTGTCGTTTGGAAGCCCCTGCTCTGCAAGCTGCATTCTGATGCGATTAACTTGAGCTTCTGGCACAAGTATTGTCGACCCTTCCGCTTCTGCTTTGTAAGCAATATTTAAGCGATCTAATTCTTTCGCAATTTCACCTGAATCTTTCAGGCTTAATTCTGAGAATAAGACGCCATATTTTTGCGAGCTCACAGAACCAGTCATAAAAACCAGTCCGACAAGAAGCAAAACACCAACAGCTGCCATCGCAGCAAGTTTAGCAGGTCCAAGTTTACGCGCAAGTTCTACAATATTTTCCACATCTGCCACCGTTATCAATTATGCCTTAGATAGCTTGTCGGCTAAATTTACCTATTCAAACTATCCTGTAGGTAAAAATTTCCCATTGTTTGATAAATAGAGTGTTAACGAGATGCATTTTTTTGAAACATTTTTTAAATTTTATGCAAATTAGATATTTTTAATTACCAGTTATTAACCATATTTTTAAGTCTGCATAGATTAAAATCAATAAAAGTTTGATTTTTTATCATTTAAAAACAATGGATTAATTACAAAAAACCATTAATCCAAAAGAAAAAAGGTAAAAAAAGCGCAAGAATGATATTAAAATTATAAATATTAACAAAGTTAAGAAATTTATGGCTATTTTTCCATAATCAATGAATTTATCTCAATCTATTAACGTGTAATAGACTTAAGATTCGCATATTCATAAAAGTGCAAGTAGGTGACTGTCTAATGAGGCGTCAATAATCCTCTTACCAGAATCAATAACATCTTGCGATGTTTGGCGCGAAACTTCTTCTGCATATTGCTGGTCAATAAGTTTATTATTTTCAGGAAGATAAACATCGCCAGAGATATTTTCATTTCTCATTGCTGCAGAAGAAAAGGCAATATCTGTGAATATTTCAAAATGATGAGCATGAGTTATTAACGCCGCTCCAGCTCGAACCATTGAATAGTTTTGTTTCAAACCTTCATCAGCACGATGAGATGAATTATTAATCTGCATAATATCTCTCCATTTTATATATGATGATAATTATGCATCAGCATTTTTTATAAACACTCAAATTAATCACATGCTATTAATTTAAACTTTAAAGTCTATGAGGCTCAAAGCCTAGCCACAAACAAAAAACCCCTTGGAAGCACCAAGGGGTTTGATCACTAATTACAAATTTCTAATTTATTGAATTTACCCAATAAATTATACTAATGACATAATTAAACTAAATGCACTAACTATCTATATTGCTGGATGCGCGTTGTTCTCAACCCTGCTAATCCATGTTCTTCAATAGATGCTTGCCAACTTAAGAATTCTTCTACAGTGAGCGTGTAGCGCGTACACGCCTCTTCGAGACTTATTAACCCACCACGAACTGCCGCTACAACTTCTGCTTTACGACGAATAACCCATCTTCTGGTTGATGTAGGAGGGAGATCTGCAACTGTTAACGGGCTGCCATCCGGTCCTATCACGTACTTCGCACGCGGTCTTATAAACTCAGACATTATACACTCATTTACTCAAAAAACACTAACTAAGCTAAAATACATTTATAGTTCTTAACATTTACCTAAAATGACTTAGAAAAATGGAAAAACATATTTATATTATAATCTTAGACAGTTCCCACGCTCGAAATCATTGAAACAGGCACGCTTGCATCACCAACTTGCAACACAGGCTCAATGCCACTAAAATCAACGCCTGTTACTGTTCCAGCAAGCTGAGTACTCAATGTAACAGGAGAGCCTGTCGCATCAGAAGCATCAAAAGTAACGCGATACGCGCCATCATTCGCTGTTTGCCCAACAAGATTAGTACCGTCCCATTCAAAGACATTATCGCCTTCGCTAAATTCTGTTGTCCCTTGATAAATTAAAGAGCCTGCACTGTCATAAATGCTGAATGAAACATCCTCGACATCCTCAGGCGCATCAACAACCCATTGCGCCTCACCGCCTGAAAGCTGGGTAATATCCCCATCTGCAACAATGCTTGTACCAAGATAGTTTACAGCATTCACATGTTCAGCAGATGATGTATTTGCTGAAATATTTTCTAAATGACTATTCGTTTGGAGACTTTGCTCAACTTCAGTAAATTGAACAAGCTGCTCAGTAAACTGATTTGTATCAAGCGGCTCTAATGGATTTTGATTTTGTAATTGAGCAAGTAAAATACCTAAGAATTGTTCAAAATTCTCAGCAATCGTTGAGTTACTACCTGTTAGCGTATCTGCGCTGCTTGTACTTCCTAATGCATTTACCATTTAAGGGGCTCCTTTTGCGTAGTCATTTGCCCTACTTAGCCTTTCAAAAGTGGTGGATGATGAAAGACTAGGCGAAACGGGCACTATAATTTATTGGCTATATTCGAACATCAATTCCGTTCAAGCCTTTAATATTTTGATATTGCGCCATGATAGCAGCATCAATGGCAGAATTTGATTCTTCTTCTACTGTTGCTTCTTCTGCATTCTCTGCATTTTCATCTGCCTGATGATCGCCTTCTTGATCCTTTAATTCAAAAGTCAACTGCTCTTGATCTAAATCTAAACCAGCATCCTGCATCATTTTTTCCAAGATTTTTTGGTCGCGCTGCAACATTTCTAATGTCTCTGGACGCTCAACTGTTAAATGGGCACGAACCGCATTATCGGATTGAAAATCAAGCTTCACATCGACACGCCCTAACTCTGAAGGGTCTAAGCGAATTTCAAAGCGGTTTTGTCCAGCTTGTGCTTTATGCACAATCTCAAGCGCCATGCTCTTCATGCTCGGCAGAGGAACCATTTTTGCAGGAGCTTTTATTGCTTGAGCCGTTTGAGCGCCATTCACATTTTTCCCTATTCCAGCACTATTTAACGCTAAAGAGTCTGAGGAAGAAGACGAATTATTAGATAATGTGTTATCTAATGTATAAAGCTGCGCTCCCGCTCTAGCACCTGTTGCTTGCATAGCAGCTGTGAGCGTAACATCTTGCATATTTAAATTCGTAAGAGAAGCCATCGCTTGCATATTAGCATTAGCACCCTCTGAACGCGCTATCGCAGCTGGGGTTAAATTACTATCCCCTGCAAATAATGCATTGCTTGGCCCTTGCGCCTGCTTAGGAGTGACTTGACTTTGCTGCTGCTGTGAAGCTGAGATATTTTCTTTTAATGATTGCAATCTTTCAGACAAGCTGCTCGCCTGCTCGCCCGCTTTACTCATGCCTGTTTCTTTTAAAGAAGCTTCCGCCTGCCCGGCTAGTTTTTGCTCTGGAATACCAATATTAGGGCGGCGCTTAGTGATAATATCCGCTTCTTTAATGCTAGGCTCGTTGCTTAAAGCCACCTCATCAGCTAATGCAGAAACAATATTTGCATTTGCACCTTCTTCAGCAACAGTACCTACTGCTACTTCTTCTGTTGAGGCGCTCAAAACACCAGTGAATTCACTTGAATCTTCGGTAGTAGAAGCTTCTAAGACTTCAGTATCAACAACTGATCCAGTAGTCGTGTTTACATCTCCCTCACTCTCAGAAACAGAAATTTCTTCGGTTAGAGGAATACCAATATTGGGTATCTCTTTTTCCGTAGTCTCTTGGCCAGCAGCTTCTTCTAATGAAGCAGTTGCGCTTATCGCACCTTCTTCATTTACGGCCAGAACATCACCTTGAGTGCTAACTTCATCTTCAACATTATCAAATTTTGAATATTTTATATCTTGCTGAGGGATACCTATATTAGGCGTCTCTTTATCCGCAACTTCTTTTGTCGTTCTTACATCATCGTGATGCGGGATATCAGGGCGACTTTTTGTTTCTTCATTCTCGGATGCTTCGCGTGTTGGTCGCTCTGATTCATTTTTTACATCAGGACTCTTAATTTCGCGTTTTGCAGCTAAATTACTTAGCTCCTGCATAAAACTTGAAGATGCATTAAATTCTTGGCTTGATTTTTGAAAATTGCCGAAAGCACCTTTAATAGGGGCTTGGCCTGCTTTCATAAGTTCTAAAAGACCTGACACAGAAAATACTCCAAATACACTTACTCAAAACGATATGCTAAGTTACTAGCAATTATGATGCCAACTTAAAATGAGGGTATATTTTGTTAAAATCCCTTATCATTACTAGGTTTTAAGCGTGTCAAATAATTGACTGATAAAAAAATTTGAGGAGGAATAGGCAATAATTGCCTATGCTGACTTTACATTAGAGGTAATTATTTCCGATTGGCAAAATTTTCAGGGCATTTTTCAATGCTATTGCACTGGATTTTAAGATAGAAAGCGATTAAATAAAATGGCACCATATATTTACACTATGAATGCGTCAAAAAAGCTTGAAATTACCAGTAGTTCCAGCGCTTTATTTCCTGTTCATAGTATAAATCTATTGGTGCAGAATGGACTAAATAATCAAGTCCTGAGCCTAGAAGTATTACAATCAGAAAGTAGCTATTAAATGCAATCGATCATAGATGAAATTGATTTAAACCTC
>WTKA01000143.1:0-425 GCA_011524605.1 Hyphomicrobiales bacterium
CAGGCGGCCCTGCCCCTGAAGATCTTATCCCCCAATCATCTGTTTTTGGCGGCGTGAAGCAGCGCACTAAAGCACGCGATTTTTCATAATAAAATTAAACAAAAAACTTTTCCCGTACGAGCGAAGCGCGATACGGAATCGCTATCGTTTAAACTCTCTGATATATCCTGCGCTCCATATCCCAATACCCCGCATCAAGTGCGGGGAAAAGTAAGGAGTGAGTTCTAGGTGCTTCGGACGACTTGTGCGTTAAGCGCAACAAAGGACTAGCGCCATTGAGGCGCGCAGGCTTAGTGCCGCTTGAACATATTTAAAAAAAGCATCAAGTGCGGGGTTAGTTCGGTAAGAGTGAATTATTAGTTTGAGGCACGCGATGAGACCAAGCGGAGTGAAGCGAGCATTGCTCTCGGTGATTTACTTCGTAA
>WTKA01000143.1:525-9011 GCA_011524605.1 Hyphomicrobiales bacterium
ATACACCTGCCGCTAAGCATTTGCTATCGCAAAAGCTTGAGTCGAAGAGCATCATAAAAATAATGAGACCAAGCGGAGTGAAGCGAGCATTGCTCTCGGTGATTTACTTCGTAAATACACCTGCCGCTAAGCATTTGCTATCGCAAAAGCTTGAGTCGAAGAGCATCATGAAAAAATGATGACAATCATAAAACGCGACCAGCGACGGCATCTAGTTTTTTGATGAGTTCTGGATCACGCTGTTCAGGTGCTGTCATAATTGCAAATTCGAGCGCTTTTTCACAGCCTGTCGGGCAGGGAGCAAAATCTTTAGAAAAAGACTTTGCAATTGTGGTCACAAGTTTTGACGCATTTTCAGTATTGCCTTTTAGGGTTGCTAAAATTTGCGTGATATCAACTTCTCCATGGTCAGGGTGCCAGCTGTCATAATCTGTGACCATGGCAACGGTAGCATAGCAAATTTCAGCTTCACGAGCGAGCTTTGCTTCAGGCATATTGGTCATGCCAATGACATCACACCCCCAACTGCGATACATATTTGATTCTGCTAAAGAAGAAAATTGCGGGCCTTCCATTGCCAAATAGGTGCCGCCACGGTGGTGATTAATCGTGCAATCTTTTGCCGCTTGTTCGATAATATCACCAAGTTTTTGCGAAACAGGATGAGCCATAGAAACATGGGCAACACAGCCCTTGCCAAAGAAGCTTTTTTCGCGGGCAAAAGTACGGTCAATAAATTGATCAACAATGACAAAATCACCCGGAGCCATTTCTTCGCGAAAGGAGCCGCATGCGGAAACCGAAATTAAATCGGTTACGCCACATCTTTTCATCACATCAATATTAGCACGGTAGTTGATATCGCTTGGTGCAAATTTATGGCCGCGACCATGGCGGGGTAGAAACACCATTTTCAAGCCATTGAGATAGCCAATGCGCACTTCATCAGAGGCTTCACCCCAAGGAGAGCCGACTTTAACCCACTGAGCATCTTCCAATTCGGGCAAATCATAAACACCAGATCCGCCAATAATTCCTAATACTGCTTCGCTCATTGATCTATCCTATAGTGATTTTAACTGTTGTGCTGGTTTTACTTTTAAGACTTTATAGGTGGAAAGCAAGCCTAAGCCAACCGTTAAAATGATTGAGAGTAAGGCTGTGATGATGGCGATAAGCCAATCAAACTGGAATTCCATCTGCATAAGTCGATTTGTGACTAAATAGCTTGTTAATGAGCCAACTAAGACAGCAAATAATGCGGTTATGAAGCCTAATAAAGCATATTCGATGATAAAGGTTGTTAATACTCTTAAACGAGTTGTTCCAAGGGTTTTAAGCAGAACAACATCATAGAGCCTATGGCGATGGCTGGCCGCTAAAGCGCCGCTTAAGACGAGAATGGCTGCAATGATTGTGACTGCACTTGCACTTCTAAAACCCCACGTAATTTGCCCGATTAATCCTGTTGCGGTTTCTAACACCTGCTTGACAGGCACAGGGGTAACAGAGGGAAATTGTTTTGTGACTTCTTTGAGTATTTCAGCTTCTTGATCAGGACTAGGCTCGTCTTCAAATGTGAGCGTTGATAGCCAAGGGTAAGGCGCGCCTTTAAAGGTGTTGGGGGAAAAGACCATAACAAAATTGATAGAAAAACTTTCCCATTCTTGTTCGCGAAAGTTAGCAATTTTTGCTGTTACATTACGTCCCAAGACATTGACAGTTATTGTATCGCCAATATCAAGGCCAAGCTCTGCCCCTTCTTCTGCTTTGAAGGAAACAAGATTTTCGCCCGCATGATTTTCATCCCACCATTCTCCAGCGACAAGCGTACCGCTTGCAGGTGGTGTTGAAGAAAAAGTAATGCCACGATCACCGCGCAAGACCCATTCAGCGCCTTCTTGCACCTGATATTCACTGGCTGGGATATCATTGATTTTTAGAATGCGCCCTCTCAACATGGGGGCATCATCTTGTTGTGCTGTTTTCGCATTATCTTGAATAAAGCGATCAAATTGCGCTTTTTCATTATTTTGAATGCCGATAAAGAAAAAACTTGGAATTTGATCTGGAACGCGCGCCAGCATCTGGTTGGTGATTGTGCGATCAATTAAGCTAATGGTAACAAGCAAGGTTAGCCCTAAACCTAAGGATAATGTAACATGAGGCGTCAGTGCATCAGGCCTATGGATATTATTAAAGGCTATTTTTCGAATAATATTACGCGGGCTAGGGAGGCTTGCAATGACTTTCATAATCAAGCTACCAAACAGCCATAATAGGCCGATAACAACAATACTTCCCAAGATAAACCAGCTGGCTATTGTTGGATCATATGAGGTTGTGATGGCTAGATAAATTAAGAGAGCCGCTGAGAGAAAAGATAAAAAGATATAACGTTTTCTTGGTAGCGCTGTTTTGTTATTTGTATAGCCGCGGAACAAGGCGGTAACGGGAACTTTCTCAGTTTGTGCAAGGGGCGTAAGGCCAAATGTAAAAGTCGTTAAAAGGCCAAATATGGCGCCCATCATAAGCGCACTTGGAAATAGCCTAATATCTCCTCCTAGAGGCAAGAATAGTGAAATGATTTCAAGTCCTATAATGGGAATTAAAGCACCAAATATGAGGCCAATGATAATACCAATCAAAGCAATCATTAAAATTTGCCAAAAATATATTTTGTAAATTAGAGATTGCTTAGCACCGATGCTTTTGAGAGTTGCAATGGAATATTTCTTGCTATCAACAAAAGTGCGCACTGCATTGGCAATACCAACGCCGCCAACTAAAAGAGCCGTTATGCCAATTAAAGTTAAAAATTGCGCAAATCGTTCAATATTGCTTGCGAAACCAGGGGAGGCAGCGTCCATGCCTCTGATCCGCCAGCCAGCTTGGGGAAATTTTTCGCTTGCTTCTTCGCGCAACAGATTAATCGCATTTGGCTGGTCTAAGGATGCAGATTTGATGCGATAGCGCCAATTCATCAATGTGCCTTGCTGAATGAGGCCTGATTGCCTTAAACCATCAATCGAAAGCATAACCCGTGGACCAAAGCCCAAGCCCCCAGAGAGTTGATCAGGCTCTTTTTTAATGATATCGACCACTTGGTAATAAGCATTGCCAAGTTTAAAGCTATCTCCAATGTCTAAAGAGAGTTGCTCCATAAAGCTATTGGCAACAATGGCCGGTATGTCACCATCATTTGTTCGTTTTAATAGCTCTGATAAGTTGCGCTCTGATTGGCTTTCAAAATCACCGATTAAAGGGTAGGCATTATCAACACCTTTGATTTCAACAAGGGTTTGCGTATCATCTTTTTCAACCCGCGCCATAGCGCGCATGGTTACAACAGCACTCATATCGCCTTTGCTTTTTATCCACTCATATTCTTGTGTGTTTGTTTCCCTATGCACCAGCATTATTTCTGCATTGCCGCCTAAAATTGCAGCGCTCTGATCGATGAGATTGCTTGTCAAAGTCTTAGAAAGGGATTGCACGCCCGCAATTGCTGCCACACCTAAGGCTATGCATAAAATGAAAATATAAAAGCCCTTTAGGCCAGCCCTTAATTCTCTTATGGCAAGGGTGAGAGGAAGAGGCATTAGACGCTGCATTTTGTAAAAAACCTTTGAAATAATGGGGAAAGCAAAAGGAAAGAATTTAATTTATGATACCATTGCGCATGGCGATTTTTCTTCCTGCTTTATTAGCGAGATTTTCATCATGGGTGACAAGGATAAGCGTTGTATTATAGTCTTTATTTAAATTAAAAAGCAGATCCATAATTTGATTGCCCGTATCTGCATCCAAATTGCCGGTTGGTTCATCTGCAATGAGCAGGTCTGGCTTTGGGGCAATGGCGCGGGCAATTGCAACGCGTTGCTGTTCACCGCCGGAGAGCTGCGTTGGATAATGGGATAAGCGATGGCTTAAACCGACTTTATCAAGCATGTCTTTAGCAATATTTTCTGCGTCCTTTATGCCTAAAAGTTCAAGCGGCAAGGCAACATTTTCCAAGGCAGTCATGCTTGGCATCAGGTGAAACGATTGAAAGATGATTCCAATATGCTTGCCGCGAAACTGTGCAAGCTGATCTTCCGATAGTGTCGTTAGCTCTGTCTCATTCATAGTGATAGAGCCGCTATCTGCATTTTCTAAGCCTGCCATTAGCATCAATAATGTTGACTTGCCACTTCCGCTGGGGCCAACAATAGCAATTGTTTCTGCCTGATTAACGTCTAAGCTTATGCCTTTTAAGACATGCACTTTTGAGGCGCCTTCTCCTAAAGTGATATGAATATCTTTTAAGGACATTAAATGATCATTATTGTGTGGCATATCTTATTCACTCGATATTTTGATGTAGAATTGATCTTTGATTAGAGGGCGTTTTATGTCATTTTCATCCGGTAAAATTTCGTAAAACAGCCTAGTAATGGATTAGATATGGTTGCTATATTAAAAAAGTTAACCCCCGCCTTAGAAATGTTTTTAAAAAAATATTCCCTCTTATTTATAGTTATAGGTTTTATTCTTGTAAATACAACTTTTTCTTTTGCAGATTCGCAATCAAGAACGATAAATATCGCCGCTTTTGGTGATAGCTTGAGCGCAGGCTTTGGGTTGGGGCCAGGAGAAAGCTTTCCTGAGCAGCTTCAACAGGCATTAATAGAACAGGGTCATACAAATATAAATATTATTAATTCGGGCAATTCTGGCGATACATCAGCAGATGGGCTTTCGCGTTTGGATTGGTCTATTGGTGATGATATTGATGCCGTGATTTTAGAATTTGGCGCTAATGATGGATTGCGCGGATTATCTGTTGTTGAGGCAGAGCAAAATATTGATGCTATGCTACAAAGATTTCAAGAAAGAGGCATTGCTGTATTATTAACTGGTATGGAAGCGCCACCTAATATGGGCGATGAATATCGAAATGAATTTCGCAAAATCTATCCGGACTTAGCAGCGAAATATAATGTGATATTATATCCATTCTTCTTAGATGGTGTTGCTGCCCAACCAAAATTGAATCAAGGAGATGGTATTCATCCCAATAAAATGGGCGTTGAAAAAATTGTCAAAAAAATAACGCCAGATGTTATCAAGTTGATTGAACAGGTGAAAGAAAAGCAAGAATAATCTTGCTTTTCATATATCTTGTAATTTTAAGCTTTTTTGACGCATTAATGGTGTAAATATATGGTGCCCATTTGGTTTAACTTAAAAGTGAGTTTGAGTTAAAAGAAACATTTGTCAAAAATAAAGTTTCAATAATAGCAAAACGATGATTTTACTTTATTTTCGTCCACCTAATAGTTTTAATTCAAACAGAATTGAACAAAACAACCACGTCCTGAGCCTAGATTAATCTTGAGAAAGAATAAGCTTTTTTAGTGCTTGAGGGTAAAGTGCATGCTCTTCTTTCAAAATGCGCGCTGCAAGATCATCTGCTGTATCTTCTTTGCGAACAGGAACAATTTTTTGCATTACTATAGGGCCGTCATCAATTTTTGCTGTAATATGATGAACGCTAGCCCCTGAATATTGAACACCCAAATCAATTGCCCGTTGATGCGTATTTAAGCCCTTAAAAGCAGGCAGTAGAGAAGGGTGTATATTAATAATTTTGCCTGACCAAGCATCGCAAAATTCAGCCGATAATACTTGGAAAAAGCCGGCAGCACAAATATACTCAGCCTCATGCGCGGCAAGCTCTTTTTGCATTTGCGCTTCAAATTCCGCTTTTGAATTAAATTCAGAACGATCTACTAAAACTGTTTTTATGCCCTGTTGTTCAGCTAATTCTAACCCAGCGGCATCTTTTTTATCTGATATGACAACACAACATTGTGCAGGGAAAGAAGCCGCTTGCATCGCTTTTACAAGGCTAAGCATGTTTGAGCCACGTCCAGATATTAAAATAGCAACATTTTTCTTATTTGCTGATGGCAATTCAACTAGATCAACGGCAGGTAAAAATTGATCAAGGCCTTGATAAATAACTTCTTCGTCTGTTTTAGCTTTTAAAACCCCAATGTCATAGGCTTTTATTCCAAAGCTTTCATAATGGCTAATGACAGCATCAACATTTTCAGAAGATGCAATAACGGTAGCGCCAATGCCGCAATTTAATGTTCTGAGCATTTCAATCGCTTCCACAGGCCCATTTTGCGCTAGCCATGCAAATAGAGGCGGTAGCACCCAAGAAGAAAGATCAATATGAGCTGCCATATTGTCTGGTAAAACGCGCGGTAAATTTTCTGTAATGCCGCCACCTGTGATATTAGCAAAGGCTTTAATTTTATCATCTTTAATCGCGGGCAAGGTTGAAGAGACATAAAGCGTTGTTGGGGCAAGTAAATAATCTGCCATGGTTTTGATACCATCTCCGAATGGAGCAATATCATCCCATTCATAGCCATTCATTTGCACAATTTTGCGGACTAAAGAATAGCCATTGGAATGAATGCCAGATGAGGCAAGACCAATTACATGATCGCCTGCTTGAATATTTTTGCTAGGGAATATTGTTTCGCGCTCCATTGCACCAACGCAAAAACCAGCAAGATCATAATCTTTAGGGTGATACATGCCAGGCAGTTCTGCAGTTTCCCCGCCAATAAGCGCAACATTACAGTCTTTACATGCGTTTGCGATACCTTTGACAACTTCTGCTGTCGTGGTGACATCAAGCTCACTTGTAGCAAAATAATCTAAGAAAAACAGAGGCTCAGCACCCATAGCTAATAAATCATTCACGCACATGGCGACAAGATCTTGGCCTATAGTGCTATGGCGATTTGTATCAATCGCAATTTTCAACTTTGTACCAACACCATCTGTCGCAGCAACAAGAATAGGATCCTTATAACCTGCGGCGGTTACGTCAAATAAACCACCAAAGCCACCAATGCTAGAAAGCGTTCCTGAACGCTGTAAAGTTTGTTGTACAAATGGCTTGATATCTTCCACAAGCGCATTCCCTGCATCAATGCTTACACCAGCTTGCTCATAAGAAATAGGAGTATTTGACATAAAAAATCTTTCACATAGTCTTAACTTTTGCCTTTCTATAATCTACTTATGCAATAAGTACAAATAGTGTTTTTAAGCTTTCATGTGAATAATGAGATTTATTAAGCACATATACAAGATTTTATATTATAATGGCTGTAAATTTAACGCATAGGGTGGTCTGATGTATGGCATTTAGACAGAAAATAGCTCTTTTCATAGTCAGTATTTTGGTTTTCATACCAAGCTATAGCTATGCTTCAGGGAAAATTCTATCTGTTGCTGTTCGCGTTTCAGAAGCTGCGGAAAGTGCTGTTAAAGCCAAAGATATTGCTTTTGAAACGGCTATGACAAATGCCCTTGATAGGGTGATAGAAGCTTACACAGAGAAAACGCAGCGCAAGCGCTTGCCCGAAGCAAGTTTCTCCAGAGCATCAAAAATTCTACACTCTTTAACCGTTAAATCCGAGGTGATGACGCATAATAATTATTCCGCGCTTTATTATGTCCATTTTGATCGCCAAAAAATAAGGTCATATTTCCAATCCCATGGCGTTCGTTTGTTAGACCGAAAATCACCTGCAATGGTTATTTTACCCTTGTTTGAAAAGGCTGATGGGAAATATAGCGCTCTTAAACGCCGTGATCCATTATACCACTCTATTGAAAATCGTATAAAAGCGAATATGTTGATGACGATAAGGCCACCGAGCCAAGTGATTTCAGATAGAAGCTTACGCCCGCAAGATTTATTGTCTTTAGAGAAATATACGGTTAATGAGCTTAAATTACGCTATCAAGCTCGCCATGTGATTATAGCTCTTATTAAACTTGATGAAGAAGGCCAGCCAAGCCATTTTAGTTTGGTCGGTGAAGATAGTTTAGGCAAAATAAACCATAATATTGATGTTGATGCCGACAACAGGCGCATCATTACCAATATGTGGGATAGATTTATGAGTGAATTATTAGAGCAGCTAGAAGATCGCTGGAAAATTGCCTATTCTAAAAGGGGCGATGAATTTTATGGCTCTGGCGCCCGCGATATCACCAATGATGTCAAGTCTTCATCAAATCATGATCTCTATGATATCGATGAAATTGAAACAGGCAGTATTCGATCAGAATCAATAGACGGACAAGAAGAAAGCGTTGAACAAGAAATAGAGCGTTGGATTAAGGAAGCGGAAGAAAATATCTCTATTCCTGATGATATTATTTCGGAATGAAATATCGCTCTATAAATTTATCTAGGGTCTGGAATCAATGCCGTCTACTTGTCGTATTGAGTTCAGATCCTAGGCTCAGGACGTGATTATTTAGTCCATTCTGTGCCGATAGATTTACACTATGAACAGGAAAGAAAGCGCTGGAACTACTGGTAATTTCAAGCTTTTTTGACGCATTCATGGTGTAAATATATGGTGCCCATTAAATTTAAAAGTGGGTTTGAGTTAAAAGCATCA
>WTKA01000049.1 GCA_011524605.1 Hyphomicrobiales bacterium
TTTATAATGCTCTTCGACTTATCAATGCTCGTTTCACTCCGCTTGGTCTCATCGCGTGCCTCGAATAAACAAAGATAAAATAGCAAAAAAACTTTTTCCCGTACAAGCGCAGCGCGATACGGGATCGCTATCGTTTTTAGATATTTGTGCCCTGAACAAGAAGTCCCCGCATCAAGTGCGGGGAAAATATGCTGTTTGTTCTTGGCACTCAAACAAGTGCAATTGCACGTCGGAGCTTATGCTCCGCCCTAATGGAGACATGAGCATAGCGAATTGCCGAGAGTGCAATTAAACTCCGCTGTTTATGGCACAGATTTTATGAGTTTTTTATAATACTCTTCGATTTTCTGTGCTGCGCACAGGTCTCATCGCGTGCCTTGAATAAACAAAAGGAAAGTGATAATTACAATTTTACATTTTTTGATTATCTAGGAATATTATGCCAAAAATATTGTTTCAAGGTGAATTAGGGGCAAATTCACATATAGCATGTACAAATGTTTATCCTGACTATGAGGTTGTTCCAAAAGCTACTTTTGCGCAATGTTTTGCAGGTATGCAAAATGGGGATGCGGATCTTGCCATGATTCCGATAGAAAATAGTGTGGCTGGCCGTGTTGGCGATGTGCATCACTTTATTCCAGATGCAGGTCTTTACATTATCGGGGAATATTTTCTTCCTATTCACCACCAACTATTAGCTTTAAAGGGCAGTAAATTAGAAGAGATAAAAGAAGTGCAAAGTCATATTATGGCTTTGACGCAATGCCGTAGCCTCATTGATGAATATAATTTCTCGCAAATCGTTGCGGCTGATACAGCGGGCTCCGCAAGGCAAATTAAGGAATATGGAGACAAAAGTCGTGCTGCAATTGCGACAAGTTTAGCCGCTGAAATTTATGATCTTGATGTGATAAAACATAATGTCGAGGATAAAGAAAATAATACAACCCGCTTTTTAATTTTATCGCGTGAGCCTGACTTTGTGCGCTATGAAGCGAGTGCGCATGATGATATGATTATCACAAGTTTTGTTTTTAAGGTCGATAATATACCAGCTGCTCTATACAAATGCTTGGGGGGCTTTGCCACAAATGGCGTTAATATGACAAAGTTGGAAAGCTATCAACATGAGTCTAAATTTGAAGCCACGCAATTTTATGCAGATATACAAGGCCATCCTGACGAGCCTGCCGTTATCCGCGCGCTCAAAGAATTGACATATTTCACTGAAGATGGTGAGGGGGCAAAAGTGTTAGGGGTTTATGCTGGTGATAAAAATCAGCGCCGTAGTTAAGACAAGTTTCTATCATAATATTCTCATACCATAATAGACGCATAGTTTCTTGCATGTGAGGCAAATTTGTGAAGAATAAGCAGCTCATTCTCAATAGAAGATCTTTTACAAAAGGGGTGCTATATGCGTCTCTTCCCTTATCCATCAGTTTTTCTAGTAAAGCTCAGAAGATAAACATAGCGGATCGAACTGCTGAAGTGCAAGCAGCCATTGATAAAGCGGTTCGTGCTGGCAGTAATGTTGAATTAGAAGCGGGCATATATGGTATTTCTAAATTGGTATTAACGAGCAGTGTCAATTTTTCTGTAAAGTCAAAGGGTATAAAATTTTATCAGCTCAGCCATGAACCCATATTCAATATATCAGCTGACAATGTAACTTTGTCTGGGATTGAGATGATTGGCAACCCACAAGGGGCCGGTTTAATTCATGCTGATAATAGTCAAAAACTAGTACTTAGTCATTCAAATCTCCACTCAGGCGGTGGAACTGCCATAACAGCTATTCGCTCAAGCGGCCAACTCTATGATAATGCCATCAAAGGCTTTGATGTTGGTATTTATGCCTATGATAATAAAAATTTTTCAATTTACCAAAATAGCCTGCGTCATTTATCTGATAATGGTATTCTTGTTTGGCGTAGTGTGAGCGGCGCAGATGGGACAAGAATTTTTGATAATCAGATCGATAATATAGGGGCTAAGTCAGGGGGCAACGGCCCTTATGGTAACGGCATCAATGTTTTTAGGGCAGATGATGTAAATATTTTCAATAATAAAATTAGTGACTGTGCATTTTCAGCAATAAGGTGCAATAATGCACAAAGAACATCTATTAGCTATAACAAGATTAGCGATTGTAAAGAAGTTGCCCTTTATGCTGAGTTTGGCTCTTATGGAACAAATATTACAAATAATGAGATCAATAATGCCGCCTATGGTATTTCGGTTCCCAATCAAGACAATCCTAAAGGCATGACGCTCATTGAGAATAATATAATTTCTAATATTTATGGTTATAGCCCTGTTAACCCTGATGTGAAAGAGGCAAGTGCGATCAGCGTTGAACGCAATACAATTGTTAGAAATAATAGGATTTCTAATGTTAATGGCTTTGGCATTCGGGCTGGTTGGGGCGAATTTGCGAATGAGTTAGAGGTTTATAATAATAAAATTAGTGATGTTAAAATAGGCATTGCAAAAAGTATGGTTGGTTCTGGACCTATCCTGATAAAAAATAATATATTTCAAAAAATACATGATTATCGCATCTCTGGTTATGAATGGCATTCACGTGTAAAAGACGAAATTGATAAATAACTTATGCACCCTGTTTCTTCACGCCTTAAGATGGGCTTTAGCAAAGGAATGGGGATTTTTATGTGTAATGATAGGCGATATAAAGAGTGGCGATTTTACCCTAAATTTTTAAAATTCATTCAAAGTCTAAACTTGCAATATTTTAGTGCTGAAGAGCTCTTAATACTTGGCCATAGCCATTATATTGTTGGTCATAAAGCCTATCAGCAGAACAGCTATCCTCCGAACTATTTATGGTCAAATATTGTAACGCCAATATTAGTATTAGATATTTTACGTGCGCGCGTTGGTCATTCAATTAAGATTACAAGCGCTTATCGTAGCGATAGATATAATCATCTTATTGGGGGCAAAAAACAAAGTTATCATTTAGGCTTTAATGCTTTAGATTTTTCATGCGATGGAGTGGCGATGCAAGAACTATCAGAGATGCTTCTTCATATACGCGATAAAGAAATGATATTTAAAGGAGGGGTGGGGCGTTATAGTAGCTTTATTCATTTAGATTGCAGAGGGCAAAATGCAAATTGGTCATCATGAAAATAAGTTTATAATCTCTAAAGCGTTTAAATCTTGATGGTTAATAACCATGCAATAAGGGCTGTTATTGTCTTTAGGGGTGATTGAGATATGTTCTTTGTAAGTAAGATTAGATGTGCTGACAAGTGAGCCTAGCTTTAGTTCTAAATTATCTAAAGGAAAAGCAAGCCCTTCTGATTTTTTAAAAGATATGGGATGAAAAGGAATGATAGCGATATTTGTATTCAGCGGTAAATTCAGCTGATGCTCCCCTGTAATGCAGTAGCTTATATCCTCTTCATTGATGAGCATAATATTTTTGCTATGCACATATTTATATAAAATATGATAGGCTGCAAATGTGTGATCCATTCTTTTGCCGCCAAAACCAAGGGCAATAAATGCTGGTGCGTCAAAGCTATATATCGCTTTTTCTAAATCAGTCGTATCTTGTTCTGCGATTTTTATAATTTTATTGTTATCTATAAGAGCGTCTTTTTTATTTAGTGAATCTAGATCACCGATAATATAGTCAGGCTTAATTGATAGCTCTGTCAGGCAATTTGCACCCCCATCAACAGCAATCATTGGTAGCTTCTTCTTGATAAAAGAGGATAGCAACCGTTCATTGATAATACCTCCACCAACTAAAATAATGGGCTTGGAAAAGCTTTTAATAATCATCTGGTCTATTTATATTTTTTTGGGTTTAATTTATATCGTATACTTCACTATTATAAATATAGCTTAATTTCTCTGCAATGGTTGTTTGAAGTTATTGCTAAAATTGAGCATTTTAGCGATGTTTCTTATAGTGAAAACGATGCTTTGGAAATAAATAAAGATTAAATTTGCAAATTATGCAATTAAAATCTTTTTAATTATTCTTATATAAATTTGCAATTACATATTTTTATTTGTGAGTTTTAAATGTTAAGTGCTTGCGTTAGAATTTTTATTAAAAAAATAATAATTTTGAATGCCCTATTATTTTTAAATTCAGGGCTAGCTTATTCTATGACGCCGTCTCATGCCTTTCAAAGGGCTGAGCATTTAGGTCAATTAGTTGAGGATTTGCTTGAGAGCGATCTCTATGAAAAACGCCTTGCTCCAGATCCTGCCAAAAATCCGAGCCTTCCTAGGCATGTTATTCGTTATGCAATACGCATATTCGAAGAGGTTCAGTTTCTCCGAGACTTGAATGGCTTGTTAGTTTATCCTTTGCCAAAAATTGATGCTACTGAAGTCAAGCCTGATGATGTGATTAAGATCCTTGATGCTACAATCACGTCTTTACAAGGCTTGGAAGATATCTATCAAACTAAAATGGACACTAGCTTACCTGCCTTGGTAGAGGGGAAAAAGCCTGATGACGTTTTGTCCCGTTTAAGAGCAATTGAAGCCAGTCTCTATAAGCTTGGTGTACCTAAAATTCTTCCTAATGATGTTTACAGAGTTGTTTTAAGTATTAAACAACAAACAGATATTCTTATCTCGCAGCAGGGTATTACAAAAATACAAGATGCAAAAATGGTAGATAAAGCATCCCCGGCAGATGCTTTATCAGAATCAAAGCTTTTATTTGCTGATCTGAAAAAGGTTGTTAGTTCTGATGTTGCTTTTCAACTGCCTGGCGGCATTGCTAGGCCACCGACCCCAAAAGAAGGAGAGCAGGTTCTGCCTTCAGATGTTTTCTTAGTAGCTCAGTATATGCTTGCTGATATTTATGCGCTTAACGTAAAGCTTGGCTATGAAAAACCCTTGCAATTACCGCCGCTGCAGTCAGGAAAAAATCCCGCTGATGTGAAAAACACATTAGCCCAAGCGCGTATGAATATACAATCACTTTACCAAAATAGGCAGGATAGATAGTTCGATGAGTATAAAGGTAAGTGAAAGCAAAAAACATAATTTTCATCGAAGTATGATAGCACGCATTTTAGCGCTTGTTTGTATCCCAGCCTTGCTTATCGGTGGGACTATATTATGGCAAGCAACTAAGATGAGCCAGGGTTTTTCAGAGGCAATTATATCACTTTCACAAAAGGTAGAAGAGATTGTTGACGAAGGAGCAAAAATTCAAGCCACAATATTGGCAACAAAAGAGTTGATGACCATTTCCTCAGAGCTATCTAATCACCAACAAACCGGGCTTTTACGTAAAGATAAAGGTATGGTTGCTAACGGTGCTGATATTTTAAATGATATATCTCATGCTTCAAAGAGCTATTCGTTAGCAATTAAGGAGCTGTCAAGTATAGGGTCTGTCGTGAAGGGGCTCAATAATAGCGAGCTTACACGCCAATATAATTACATTCAGCGAAGCTCAACGATTGTTCCAAAGCTAGTGGATATAGCCGTTGAATCCCATAAACGCACAAATCAATTGATATTAAATCAAGATTTTTCCGCTGCCCAAGTCAACTATATTTTTGAAGAGCGTCAGCGTATGGCGACAGCGTTAAACAGAATGAAACGTACATCAAAAATTTTAACTGAGTTCACGGAAGGCTTTTGGCAGCATATTAACGAAGATACGCGCAAGACACAAAAAACAACATTATCCGATAGTTTGGAAACATTAAATAATATTCTAATTTATGCGGTTATTATTCTTCTTGCAGGTTTATCTGCTGCAGTTTTTGTGTCTTTATTTACGATAGCAAGACCATTGAAAAGATCTGTTCGCTCCTTATCACAGCTTGCATCAGGCAATCTTAACATTTTTGTTCATAAGTCATCTATCAGCGAATTATCTGATCTTAATAGGTCAATGTCTATTTTTCGTGAAAATTTGATTGAAAAACAAAACTTAGAAAAAGCCTCTGAAAGCGAACGCATTGCAGCCCACGAGCGCCAAAATCAAGCTATGAGCAAGCTTGCAAATCAGTTTGAAGAATCTGTAGGGTCTATCGTGGAAAAATTTTCTAATGGGGCATCGCAACAACGCTCATCAACACAACAAGTAAGTAAGTCCATTGAAAATGTGAGTGACCAATGTGCTTCTGTCATGTCTTTGTCGCAAGAGGGACAAGGCAATGTGCAGAATATTGCAACAGCGGTAGAGCAACTTTCAGCCTCAGCTAACGAAATAGGGCTTAAGATTAACACATCTGCAGAAAAGACGAAGAATGTAACATCACTTGCAGAAAATACAGTTGCTGAAATGAGCCAATTAGCACAAACAGCAGGGAAAATTGATTCTATTATTAAGTTAATTGAGGAAATTGCTAGTCAAACTAATTTGCTTGCTTTGAACGCTACAATTGAAGCTGCAAGAGCGGGGCAAGCGGGAAAAGGTTTCGCAATAGTTGCACAAGAAGTGAAGTCCCTAGCTGGCCAAACAGAACAGGCAACAGCAGAGATTGCAGCTCAAATTAAAGAAGTACAATCTCGGGCAGACTGCTCTATGGATGCATTTAAGGAAATTCAAAGCTCTGTGGTCGATTTGAAAGCTATATCTGATTCCATTGTTATAGCTGTTGAACAGCAGGTAAGTACAACAAATCAAATTTCTCAAAATGTACGATGTTTTGCAAAGAGCAACCAGGAAGTAACAGGCAATATCTCTGTTATATCAAATGCAACTCAATCAGTTTCGCAATCAGCAGATGAGATGTTTACAGCTTCAGATGAATTAGCTTTATCAGCAGATAAGCTTTCTTTGGATGTAAAAGGCTTTCTTGGTAGAGTACGTGATCAATGATGATTAATTTATCAGATGGGCTATGTTTTCTTAAATACATAAAGCTATTTATGTAATCATTAAGCGGCATAGCCCATCGATATAATTTAAATCACCAATTAAAGCTTAATAATAGCTTATTATTTTTCTGCAATGTCCATAGAAATGATCAAATTTTCTGAAGGAGATGGTGCAAAAGGAAGGCCTTCGGGCTGTGCGCCAAACTGAATAGTTTCTACTGATAATACAGATTTTAAATCAAGCGCTGTTCTACCTAATAATTCTTCAATATTTGCTGTGTCATCTTTAGGTGTAATCGTCATAACCTGTACAGGTGTTTTGATCGAGACTTCTAATTCAGATTTTATGCGGCGACCAGCAGCAAGAATATCTATGAAGGCTCTACCAAATGCTTTATGGTCATTGGTTTGAGCTTGCTCTTCTTGTTTGGGCCACATATTACGTGCATGCACTGTTTTTGTGACTTCACCTTCTACCCCATTTAAAATGTCGTTAAGAGTTTCAGTGACATAAGGCAAGAATGGGGCAAATAGCTTTATTAGCGTATTTGCTGTGTGGTAAAGAGTGTAAGCTGCGGAGATGTTGTCCTGAGTAATAGGCTCTTCGTCAATCCGTGAGCGGTTTTTAACAATTTCAAGATAGTTGTCGCAGTATATGCGCCAAAAGAAGTCTTCAATCAGTCTTAAGCTATGGGCATATTCATAGTTTTCAAAATTCTCGCTCGCATTTTTTATGATTTCTGCGAGTTCTTCAAGGACCCATATATCAATTGGGTGTGTAATTTTCCCATTTGCAATATCGTTGGCTATTGTTGTTGCGCCAATATCAACTTTTTCAAGAGTCATTGTACTCAACTTAACAGCGTTCCAGAGCTTTGTGACTAGCCGCTTGCCTTGCTTAAGTGTATCAGGTGCTAGGCGTGTATCATGGCCAAGGCGAGATGTGCCAGTCCAATAGCGAACAGCATCAGCACCATATTCATTAAGCATTTTAATTGGATCAATAATATTGCCTTTTGATTTGGACATTTTTGATCCATCAGATGCCAAACACCAGCCTGAAATGGCAATTGTTTCCCAAGGCAGTTTTTGTTCGTGGTGCAGCGCTTTTACAATAGTGTAAAATGCCCAAGTGCGGATAATATCATGGGCTTGCGGGCGCAGCGCATTGGGGAATAGCCGACTGTGCAGTTCATGATCATCGCCAAATTTATCAGAAACTGTCCGCGATACAAGTTGCGGAGAAACAGAAGAGGTTGCCCAAGTGTCTAATACATCTGTTTCCGGTTCAATCTCATCGGCAGAATATCCCTTAGGAACATAGGTTAATGGATTAATAGGAAGCTCATTCGCCTCTGGTACAAGGATTTTACCTTCTTCTCCTTCACGTTTTGAATACCAAACAGGGATAGGAACACCAAAATGGCGTTGTCTTGAAATAGCCCAGTCCCACTTAATGCCCTCAACCCAGCTTTCAAAGCGCTGATACATATAGGGGGGATGCCATGTGATTTCTTGTCCTTTTTTCTTGATCTCATCTTTAAAGTCAATGGTGCGAATGAACCATTGTGCTGTAACAATAATTTCAAGCGGCGCGCCTGAGCGTTCAGCAATTGGGACAACTTGTTCCGTTTCTTTTTGCTCAATGAGCACGCCTTCTTCGTCAAGAAGTTCAAGAATTTTTTTGCGCGCTTGCTCTAACTTTAATCCAGCAAGGGCTTCAACGGTTCTTTTTGCTTTTTCAATATCATCAGACGGCCAGTCTTCCGAGCCAATGGCAAGCTTATCTTTCATGCGGCCATTTTGCTCAATGACAATACGTAATGGCAAATTATGCTCTCGCCACCACTGAATATCAACAACGTCACCAAAGGTACAGCATTGAACAATGCCTGTGCCTTTTTCAGGATCAACTGTTTCTTCAGCGATAATCGGGACGCGAACATTATAAAGCGGTGTAATTGCAGTTTTCCCGATCAATTCTTTTGCCCGAGGATGATCTGGATGAATCATTATTCCACCACATGCAGCAATATATTCAGGGCGTGTTGTTGCAATGTGAAAAGGATCTGCGCCATCAACTTTATATTCAATTGTGTTGAAAAGCCCTGTGCGTTCCATTTCATCAATTTCAGCCTGAGCAATTGCGGTTCTATCAGC
>WTKA01000081.1 GCA_011524605.1 Hyphomicrobiales bacterium
CCATATTCTTAGGCTCTGTTTGATCAACTGCCGTTAGAAAATAAATAAATCGTTGCTCACTTGTTAAAGCTTCACAAAAAATATCATATAAAACGCTATTCTTTATAATATTTTCTTTTTCTTCGGGCGAGAAAAGAAAATCAAAATACTCATCAAGACATTTTCTAATTTTCTTATCTACCATAATGGTTCTAACTTCATCTTCGATCATAATATTTCTACTTTTTTCAATAAATCTATTTAAGGAGTTTGTAGATGACTATTACCAATCTGTCCTGTATTAGGATCACGATAAACTAAAAATTTATATCTACCAACTTGAACAGAAGTTTTAGTATTAGTCCCTTCAAAGACAGCTTGTTTTGCTGCTTGAGCTGATAAAATTGCAACACGCTCATCGCTTAATATAGCAGGATCATACACTGTTTTGGTATGTGTTCTGGCAGATAATTCTCCAGAACCATCTTGTTTCGGTAGACGATATGTATAAGTTGTAACACCCGGCATATCCGGATTTGTGTTGCTACTCTCAATCTTACCACCAAATTTTTCAATGGCCTCATTGAAACTATTTTGATTATGACCCCCGCTAATGCCTCGATCTTTTGTATAGGTGTCAGCAGGCGTTATATTATGATCTTTTAGCCAATCAAAATCTGCCCCCCTGCCTGCTGGGTTTTCAGTATAAATTTTGATTGTATTTCCATCAACAGACGTGAATTGCGTATAGCCATCAGTAGAGAGCTCAAACCCTTCATCAGAAAAATTCGGCGTATAAACTGTACCATCAGAAGTGGTGATGGTGTTATCTGCATTTTTGGTAAAGCCTGTTGGCGGGGTAAAATCATCCCATGCTTTTTGGCGTGCGGAGCCTAATTACCATCTATCCAAACTTCTTTAATCCAACATGCCAAACTAGGCCAACTTTCATTATTAGCACCATTATGATCCCAAAAACGAATAGTACCATCTGAAATAAGACAATAATAATTGCCATTATCTTCACAAATAGGTAGCCAATCATGAGGCATGCCAATTGATCTAGCCTCTTGCACGGCACGGGACAATTCTTGCGAATGATCTCTATTCTTAGTTATTCTTAAAGCAGCCTTACAATTATATAAACTATCACTAGCAGTTTTTAAGAAATATATGTATTCTTCATTTAATTTAATACCAAAATCTACTTGAAATTGATGCAATATATTATCATCTGGTAGCTCTTGCTTTTTGGGAAGCTTCAACCTTAATTCCAATAATTCTTTTATAACTTCACTTATAATATAATTCATTTTCATTCCTAAAAATCTTTAGTGCTACTGTAATTATATCTTTATTTTCAAATCAGAATTTGGATGAAATAGCAAAAAAGTTAAAAGCGATTGTCTTTCCGATCTAGATAATCTTTTACCCGATCCACAAAAGGCCAATCTTTTTCTGGCAAGCCTGGTAAGAAACAAGAAAAATCATCATAGGTCATGTGCAGTATAAATTTACCAGCGTCTATTTTTTTACCTTCTAAATCAAATATACCAATAGATTCGTATTCAACTGCTTAATTATTCTCTTTATTTCACTGACCAAAAGTAAAAGTATCGGCATTAGCATATTTAACGAGAAACTCAGCAAAGCTATCGGTATATTTTTCTTTTTTCTCACCTAATTTACGATAGACAGGATATTCACCAGCCTCGTCAACTTGACGTGTGTCTAATGAAAAAATTTCACCGAAGTCACTACTGCAAATTGGAATTTCATATTCCTCAATAAATTTACTCTTTCTGTATGACATTGCTAGATAACTTATATCAGATGTACTAAGCGCCCCATTTATCTCGCCATAAATTGAGTATATCGCATCACCATATATCTCCCCACCCCCAAATGTAGTTATATACCAAATATAGCTTGGAGGCAGCTTACATCCTAGTTGTTTTTCTGTTTCAATAATAAGCTTATCAGGCTGCGGTGAAAACTCTCCAGGTATGCCAAAGTTAATGATACCTGCTTGCATTTTACTCAAGATTTCATTTTTTATCGCTTCATAGTCCATTTTATTCCCAATTCTTTGCTCTATCTTTCCAATAATTTTTCCGCCAAGTCGTAAATTGATTACGGTCAATATTAGAAGGAAGTTGACCTGTATTTGTATGTAGGAAACCCGAATTTTGCTGATGAAAGCTTTGCCCCATTTCAGCAATTGCGCCATTATTCGTTTGCGTTAAATGATGTAAAACGATTGGGTTACCATCTAGTCCCTTTGGTGCTCTTCCTGTTGCCATTCGTTCTAAATTCGTACCACTATACTTTATTCCATTCTCTTCCCATTCAGAAATTTGGTTTGGATCTATCAAACTATCCTTTTGATATACGGTATTACCATTAAAGGAGGTTGGTGTTTGCTCCCAACTTGTTCTGTTCGCTTGGAAATATATCGAAGATTCGGTCGGAGAGGCAAGCTTTTCAGGCCATGCAATAGCAATATCGTCATTAAACTCAGTTGAAAATCTTGGCTGCCCAAGATCATTATAGGCAATATCACCCCCTTCAAATCTCGGACTATAAACCGTGCCGTCAGGGGCAGTGATGGTGTTATCTGTATTTTTGGTAAAGCCTGCTGGTGGGGTAAAATCATCCCA
>WTKA01000023.1 GCA_011524605.1 Hyphomicrobiales bacterium
CAGCGCTTTCTTGTCCGTTCATAGGGTAAATCTGTTGGTGTAGAATGGGCTAAATAATCACGTCCTGAGCCTAAAATAGACATATAAGAATTTAAATAGAGAAAAGCCTCTTTAAGGCAAATCAATCCTCATGCCATCTGTAGCTATATAGACTTGGCCTTGATAATATGGCTCAATAGCTGCTTGCCAGTCTTGTATAGTGAAATTTGGGTCATCCGATGGGATGAGATGATGTAAAGCAAGGGCTTTCACACCAGCCAAATGGGCTATTCTACCAGCATCTTGCGCCTTTGTATGCGATCTAAGCAAATGTTCCATCAGTCGATCATCTCCATTCCCCACACGCTCGCACAAAGCTTTCAGTGCAGGTTCAAGCATTGCCTCATGGATAAGCAAATCTGCCCCTTTTGCAAAATCAGCAAGCTCTGGCATGTAAGCCGTGTCTGCTGAAAAAACAACATGATGTTGCTCAGATCGGAATGAAAATGCAAAACTATCCACTAAAGGCGGATGAATATTACGCTTGGCAGCAACTTCAACACCTCCTTGTGTTAAAAAAGCGCCCTCACTCATTATGTTGATAGTAATGAGTTCACGTAGATCAGGCCGGCCTTCATCTTCAATTCTGATGTCTATATCCGCTTTCATAGAAAGACAAAAGGCATCCCAATAATTTTGCAGACCTTCAGGTCCCCAAACAGTGACAGGCTGTTTCAGCCCTGCAGTCCAAGCGGTATGAATAAGCGGACCCAGTTCAAGATAATGATCTGAATGTAAATGTGAAATGATAATATTTGCAAGGGATTTTAAATCAAAATTTTGATCAACCAAACCACGGGTGACACCCAGCCCGCAATCAACAACAAATAGGCTGTCATTAAGATAAATTAGAGACGAGGTTGGCATCGTGGATCCTGGTCTAATCGCCGGACCTCCTTTCGTGCCCATCAAAGCAACAAAATTTTGATTATCCATATCACCCCTTTAGTTTCGCATGATTTTTCCAACTTTATGTTATCCACTTAGTCGTTTTAATTCAAACAATATTGAACAAAATAATCATGTCCTAAGCCTCAGCTTTTATGTGTTTCGCTTATTGCCATAATCTAAAATCCAATACCCCGCGTATAGATTAAGTAAGCATAAAATTGCCCAACCAAATTTGTGAAGATGTTGCAGGCTTAACCTATCGTTTTTTCTAATGAAACTATTTTAAGAAGCCTTTGCCCTCCTTCACTTTAGGAGTGATGATGATGAAAAATATATCAGACGCGCAAGGTCTTTTTATTAAGAATGCAATGAATGCCCCCTATTTGGAGCGGGATGATGAACACCAATTGGCGCTTGATTGGAAAAATCAGCAAGATCAACAAGCTTATAATAAATTAATAACAGCCCATATGCGACTTGTAATTTCAATTGCCGCAAAATTTAAAAATTACGGCCTCTCAAGCTCAGACCTCATTCAAGAAGGGCATATTGGCCTATTAGAAGCTGCTGCTCGATTTGATCCCGATAGGGAAGTTCGATTCTCGACCTATGCCACTTGGTGGATCAGAGCCTCAATCCAAGACTATATTTTACGAAATTGGTCAATCGTAAGAGGCGGAACAAGCTCTGCGCAAAAATCCCTATTTTTCAACTTACGTCGTTTAAGAGCAAAACTATATCAACAAGATGATATTTTATCAGAACCACAAATCTACCAGCAAATATCAGACACTTTAGGCATATCAAAAAAAGATGTAGAAATGATGGATAGCCGCTTGTCAGGTGGTGATGTCTCCATGAATGCCCCTGTTGCAAGCGAAGGAGATGGGCAATCAATAACGCAAAGACAAGATTTTTTTGTTTCAGATGCCCCCTTGCCAGAGGATATTGTATCTAGTGATATGGATAGCGCGCATATTAGAGACCATATAAAAATTGCTTTTCAATGTCTCAATGATCGTGAGTTACATATTATCAAAGCGCGTAAATTTTGTGATCAATCGCAAACCTTAGAAAGTCTTGGTCAAGGGCTCGGCATTTCTAAAGAGCGTGTTAGACAAATTGAAAACCGCGCCTTAGAAAAAGTAAAATCAGAGCTAATGAAGCAAGATCAATCATTAAAATACTTCTTTTCATGATAAATAATAGCGAACAGATTGAATTGAAACTTGCGCAATTTTCATAGATTATGTAGATGAAGACTACATATTTTCTAATCTGTGTGAAGGCTAGGCAAATTCAATGACGTTGACAGACATAAAAAATGATCCAAAAAACTATATAAAAGGCGCAACTGGCGATTGGGAGATTGTTGTTGGCCTTGAAGTTCATGCTCAAGTTACGTCACAATCCAAGCTCTTCTCTGGCGCATCAACACAGTTTGGCGCGGAACCAAATGCCAATGTTTCACTTGTTGATGCTGCAATGCCTGGTATGCTGCCAGTCATCAATGAAGAATGCGTAAAACAAGCTATTCGGACAGGTCTTGGGCTTAATGCTGAAATTAATTGCAAATCTGTTTTTGATCGTAAAAACTATTTTTATCCAGATTTGCCACAAGGCTATCAAATTTCACAATTTAAACAGCCTATCGTGGGTGAAGGTCAAATTGAAATCACTCTTGATGACGGCTCTGAAAAAATAGTTGGCATTGAACGCTTACACCTGGAACAAGATGCAGGGAAATCAATGCATGACCAGCATCCGAGCATGTCCTTTGTTGATCTTAATCGTTCTGGCGTTGCTTTAATGGAAATTGTCTCCCGCCCTGACATCCGCTCAGCTGAAGAAGCAAAAGCTTATGTCACTAAATTACGCACAATTTTACGTTATTTAGGGACTTGTGATGGCAATATGGATCAAGGTTCCATGCGCGCTGATGTAAACGTTTCTGTACGCCGTCCAGGAGACGATCTTGGCACAAGATGCGAAATTAAAAATGTGAATAGTGTTCGCTTTGTTGGGCAAGCAATTGAGTGCGAAGCGCGCCGTCAAATTGATATTTTAGAAGATGGCGGTGAAATTGATCAAGAAACACGTCTTTTTGATCCTAAAGCTGGTGAAACACGATCTATGCGTTCTAAAGAAGAGGCGCATGATTATCGCTATTTCCCTTGCCCTGATTTGCTCCCCTTAGAATTTTCTAATGACCTTGTTGAAGAACTGAAAAAGGCATTACCAGAATTGCCAGATGCGAAAAAAGCCCGTTTCATCAATGATCTTGGCGTAAAACCTTATGATGCTGGTGTTTTATGTTCGGATCGCGATTCAGCTGACTTTTTTGAAAAAGCAGCAAAAGGGCGTGATGGCAAGTTGGTTGCAAACTGGATGTTAGGTGATTTTTTCGCTGCTTTAAACAAAGAGCAAAAAGATATCTCAACCTCTCCTATCTCACCAGAACAGCTCGGTGATCTTGTTGACTTAATTTCAGATAAAACAATTTCAGGCAAAATTGCAAAAGATGTTTTTGAAATTATGTGGCTAGAAGGTGGTCAGCCAAGCGACATCGTTGAGGCAAAAGGCCTTAAGCAAGTAACGGACACAGGCGCAATTGAAAAAGTGATTGATAGCATCATTGCTGCTAATCCAGAAAAAGTTGAGCAAGCAAAAGAAAAGCCAAAATTAGCTGGCTGGTTTGTTGGTCAGGTCATGAAAGAAATGGCTGGCAAAGCCAATCCTCAAGCAGTGAATGAAATTTTGAATAAAAAACTAGGCCTTTAATATGACAGAAAAACAGCCTTATGAAAATTCTCTAACTATTCGTAAGGCTGTTCTTTCAGATGCAGACAAGCTTTCTAAACATTTAATCACATGTTGGGCAGAAACTTATTCAGCCTCTATAGGCGAAAGCCAAGCGACAGAGATTGCAACACGCTATCATAATCCAGAAATGGTAAGCAAAGCCATTGATGATCCAAGTCGTATCTTCTTACTCGCACTACAAAATGATCAAGTTATTGGCACAGCGCGCGCAAAGCCGGTTGCTGATGGGGCCGTTTTTTTAGAATGTATTTATATCGCCTCAAGCGCTCAAAAACAGTCTATTGGCACACATTTATTAAAACGCGTGCTCAAACCATTTGATGAAAAGACACCTGTTTATTTAGAAGTTGAACAAGATAATAGTAATGCTATCCACTTTTATAAACAGCATGGCTTTGAAATCAATTCAGAAGAAAAGGGTTGTATGCAAGACGCTGTTTCCACTCCCGTATATATCATGAAAAAAGGATGACATATGCCTGAAAATGAAATGGCGCATGTTGCTGTATATACAATATTGCATGACACAGAGACGGAGCGTGTTTTACTGCTAGAGAGGAAAAATACTGGCTATATGGATGGCTGTATTTCTTTGCCAGCTGGCCATGTTGATAAATTTGAGCCCCCCTTTATTGCAGCTAGTCGTGAACTAGCAGAAGAGACAGGCCTGATTGTCGCTGTTGAAGATTGGACTTTAGCTGCGCTGAATTATGTGAAAACATCGGATCGGCGCAATACTGATATCTTTCTTTTAGCACGAGAATGGAGCGGAGTTTTAGAGAATAAAGAGCCCGAAAAGGCTGCCTGGGTCGAGTTTAAAAATATAAACGCATTAAATGGGCTATTTGATAACTATGTAAAAGAAGTTATCTTATCAGTTATTCATAAAGACGCAATTTTACCTCAAACAAAAATTGCTGGCTTTGATAAACCAATAAATTAAAACCTAAATCATGCGCGCTTAAGGAATAAAAACAATGTCTCAGGCCCCGATTGACCTATATTATTTTCCAACACCGAATGGCTGGAAAATTACTATTATGCTGGAAGAGTTAGGTCTGCCTTATGAAATCCATTGGGTTGATATTACAAAAGGCGATCAATTTAAGCCAGATTTTTTAGCGTTATCTCCCAATAACCGCATACCAGCGATTATTGACCCTGAAGGGCCTGAGGGTAAGCCAATTAGCATTTTTGAATCAGGCGCAATATTACAATATCTAGGACGTAAAACAGAGCAATTTTATCCGCAAGACGAAAGGCTGCGGGTTAATGTTGATCAATGGCTTATGTGGCAAATGGGTGGTCTTGGCCCCATGGCGGGACAAGCCCATCATTTTCGGCAATACGCCCCTGAGCCTATCCAATATAGCATTGATCGCTATACCAATGAAGTAAACAGGCTCTATGGCGTTATGAATAAACAGCTTGAAAATCAAGATTATCTTGCTGGTGACTACTCTATCGCGGATATAGCCTGCATCGGCTGGGTTTCATTATATGAGCGCCAAGGGCAGAATATGAATGACTTCCCTCAGTTAGAACAATGGATTGACCGTTTAATGCAGCGCCCTGCGGTTGCCAAAGGCCTAGAGATAGGCGCAGATATTCGCAAAAAAATGAGCAGCGCCATTAAAGAAGATGGCAAAAATCAATCCATTTTATTTGGTCAAAAAGCAAAATAATTTTTGGCCTTTTATGTTTATTTTTGTGACTTAGGGATTTCAAGTCCCATCTGGGTATAACGTTCGGGATCATTTTGCCAATTTTCCCTGACTTTAACAAAAAGGAAAAGGTGAATTTCACACCCCATCATTTCACCTAATTCTTTACGTGCCTCTTGACCGATTTTACGGATATTCTCCCCTTTGTGACCAAGTATAATACGACGATGATTTTCACGTGTCACATAAACCGTTTGCTCAATGCGAATGCCATTGCGCTTGTCTTCCCATTTTTCTGTTTCCACTGTTGTAGAATAGGGAATTTCTTGATGCAAACGTAAGAAAATCTTTTCACGCGTAAGCTCAGCAGCAATTTGGCGCATCGGACTATCACTAATTTGATCTTCAGGATATAAAAACGGGCTTATAGGCATTTTCTTTGAGAGCAAGCGCTGCAGCTGCATAACACCAGAGCCATTTTGTGCTGAAATCATCACTGTATCTGCAAAAGGAAAAGCTTGATTCATTTCCTCTGCAAGCTTTAAAAGGTCAGGCTTTTTAACTGTATCTACCTTATTCAATGCTAAGGTAACATTTTTAGCCTTTCCTTCAAGCCCTTCTAAAATTCGTTCAATTGCTTCGTCTTTTCCTCGCCTTGCATCCATCACGAGCAAAACTTGATCTGCTTCTTCAGCCCCTTCCCATGCATTTTGAATCATTGCCTTTTCTAGCAAATGACGGGCACGGAAAATACCGGGCGTATCAACAAACACAATTTGCGTTTTGTCATAAACTGCAATGCCGCGTATCATTGCACGCGTTGTTTGCACTTTATGCGTTACAATCGATATTTTTTGTCCGATTAATCGGTTTAGCAAAGTGGACTTGCCTGCATTGGTTGGGCCAATAATGGCAACAAAGCCTGCACGTGTTTTAATTTCATCTATTTCGGTCAATATAGCCTGCCCTTTGAGGTCTCATAAATTATTTAAATTAACTATTATTCAACTGCTGTTTATTTAATAGCGCTTTTGCAGCATTTTGCTCTGCTTCTCGTTTAGAAAAACCAACGCCCGTAGCTTCTATTTGCTCTGAGATTGTCACCTGAATTGTAAATTTGGGATTATGGTCAGGCCCCTCTCGTGCAATCATAACATAGGATGGATTACCATGCTTATTAAGATGGGCCCATTCCTGCAAGGCTGTTTTAGAGTCTTGAAGATTTTGATGATCTGCTTCAAGTAAATTTTTCCAAACGCGCAAAATAACTTTTTGAGCTTCTGCATACCCACCATCAAGGAAAATAGCTCCCAAAACAGATTCCATAACATCAGCTAAAATCGCAGGCTTTTCTCTGCCCCCACTTTGTGCTTCGCCAGCCCCCAAGATCAAATGTCCACCAAGCTGCAAATTTGTTGCCCTATCAGAGCAAGCCTCTTTTCTTACTAATACCGTAAGGCGTTTTGATAGTTCGCCTTCTTCAGCCTTTGCATGATCTAAAAATAAATATTCAGAGATTACAAGGCCAAGAACGCGATCGCCCAAAAATTCAAGTCTTTGATATGTTTTCAAAGATGTTCGTGCTTCAGCCGCACTGGCATGTGTTAGCGCGAGCCTAAGCAAGGCTTGATTTTTAAATTTATATCCTAATTTATCTTCTAATATTTTATAATTCACGTCAAAGCCAATCAAAGATCATTTAAGACGCGGCTAAAACGAGCTTGTGTTGGCCAACGCCAGAATTGCCATGCAGCACCGCCCTCAATTGAAAAGAAGATAAATTGCGCTTTACCAACAAGATTTTCAACGGGCACAAAACCAACACCTAAGCGGCTATCATTTGAACGGTCTCTGTTATCGCCAATCATAAAGACATGATCTTCAGGCACTTCAAAAACAGGCGTATTATCAGCCTGAGACAAAGGCCGCACATCATAAGTAATATAAGATGTCCCATTTTCTAACGTTTCGCGATAGCGCTTGATGCCCGTATTTGTTACACGACCAATAGCATCAGTTCTTTGTAATGGCTCTAATTCTTCTCTTTGCACTTCATTGCCATTTATATACACCGCTCCATTGATCATCTGGATTTTATCGCCAGGCAATCCCATAACACGCTTAATATAATCTGTTCTATTATCTGTAGGCGTTTTAAAAACAGCGACATCACCTCTTTGTGGCATAGACTTAAAAATACGCCCTGAAAAAGGACCTGCACTCCAAGGGAAAGAATGCTTTGAATAACCATAGGAATATTTAGAAACTATGAGATAATCACCAATTTCTAATGTCGGCTGCATGGATTCAGAAGGAATGGAAAAGGGCTGAAAAAGGACGACGCGAATAACCAGCGCAAGTAAAACAGCTTGAATGACAATGGAGATTGTCTCAATCAAGCCACCTTCATTTTTCTTGTCTAATTCAGTTTGCTTTTCAACCATAGCACACCTTTATTCCATCTTTTACTTATATTTAAACATTTATATCCCTGCTATATAAGCACCAAATACAAAAATTAAAAGCGATTTAGGGTTCAGATTAAATAATTTCACGTAATATTGTTTGAAATGAAAGGCTTATGAGCCTAAATAAAAAATCTAGAGGCTTGTATGCTTTGCTGGATAAGCAGAAATAATCACAATTGCTTGAGCCCAAGGAAAATCATCTGTTATTGTCAGTTGTATATCTGGAATGTGATTTATTGGTGTGATTTTTAAAAGATAGTCAGCAGCGCCCCCCGTTAATTCCAGAGAAGGCTTGCCTGTTGGTGCATTAACAACGCCGATATCAGACATAAATACCTTATTACTAAATCCTGTCCCTAAAGCTTTTGAACAGGCTTCTTTAGCCGCAAATCTTTTTGCGTAACTTGCCGCTCTATTAGCTCTTTTATCTGACTTTTCTCTTTCAATTGAAGTAAAAACACGATTTGTAAACCGATCGCCATATTTTTCTAATGATTGTTCAATCCTGCGAATATCAATCATATCATTGCCAATGCCGATAATCATCGTCATACACCCTTTTGCATCCGTTTACGTTTTTTGCGTCTTTTTTGGAATTTTGACACGATGATATAAATAACAATATATAATATCAAGCCTATGACGAAACCAACGATGCCACCACCAATCATCATTTTTTTTAAAACCGGAATAAAATTCAAAAAAGAATCCCAAATATTTGACAAATTTATTTTCGGTAATTTTGAAATTTCATCTCCACTCACGGTCGCGCCAACCCAATAAGACACCGACCAAATGAATGGAAATGTGATAGGGTTGCCAAAAATTGTCCCTATACCGGCGGCAAGCATATTACCCCCAATAATATAGGCAATGACAAAGCTTAAAACAAAATGAAAGCCGATCAAAGGTGTGAAAGAGGCAAAAACACCCGCAGCAATGCCAGCAGCTATCGCATGCGGTGTCGCAGAAATTCGAATAGATTTTTTAAATAAAAAACGGATTGTTCTGTAAAGACCGTGTCTTGGCCAGAATTTTGACAGTCTGTTTTTAATATAATCAATCACAATTCTTGCCGTGGCTCCTATAGCAATAATAAGATTTTACTATCGCCTTAAAATTAGGTGATATTCAATTACACCCATTATTACAATGTTGAATGTATTCTTTTTACCACATAAATTCTTTTATTATCGTTATCTTTGCTCTGTTATAAGGCTTGAGAATTGCAAAAAGGTTAAAAAAATGTAAAAACCAATATTGTGTTTTATTGAAAGACTTTTAAAGCGTTTTAATATTTTATAAGCCTATAGTTATGGAGAATAGCATGTCTGGCAAAACTCGCCTTTTATGGTGTATATTAATAGTTATATTATTAACAATTGTCACTGGTTTTTGGCAATATTCCAAAGTAGAAAAAGACTTACTTGCAAAAAGCAATGCTGTCTTAAACTCAGATCAAAAAGAATTAATTGATTTACAAATTACAGCTCGGGATCTAACTTTATCAGGGTATGTATTAAGTGAAGAAAATAAACAAAATTTACTTACCTCATTAGATGCTGAATATGGCGTCCGCAAAGTAAATTCAAATCTAAAAATTATCCCAACACAAGCGCCCTATACCCTCTCCATAAGAAGTGAAGCAGAACTATTAGAGCTCAATGGTTCATATCCAAGACCAGCTATTCGAGATCAAATTTTAGCATCTGTGAAATCAGCTTTCCCGAATAAATCTATCCTTGACAATCTATCGATTGCCCAAGGCTTAGGGACAATTGACACGAATGAGTGGCTATCAACATTTGAAGCAAATATTGGCAACTTGAATGCATTAAATACAGGCACTCTTGAATTATCAGACAATATGGTTTCTCTGTTCGGAGAAGCAAAGACTTCACAAGATTATGAGACGCTGATTGCTCAATCGCCGTTAAATTTCTCAGAGAATTTCGCACAAGGCAAAGTCAATATAGACCCGCCTCTTGCTTCGCCCTTCATTACTGAAATTGATATTAAAGATAATATTTCACAGTTAGATGGCTACGCAACCAGTGTTGAAGCTAGAGATCAATTTAACACGATAATTAATGCTACCAGCGACAGTTCAAAAGGCGCATTAGAAATCGCGCGGGGCATTGGAGAAGAGAAGTTTAATGCATTTACAAATTTCTCTTCTGAAATCACAAGCCTGATTAAAAATGGTAAGATTTCTTTGAAAGAAAATGATATTACAATCTTAGGGGAAGCAGATAAAGTCGATGATTATTACGCGCTTCAAGAGATAATTTCTAAAGGACCAGAAGCTGGCCTAAATATTGATAATGTTGATATTTTGCCTGCCTATATTGACCCATATACATTGTCAGCTACACAAAAAAATGGCTTTGTTGATATCAAGGGCTATGCCTTATCACAAAATGCGAAGGACAGTATTCAAGCTCGATCAGCACAAATTCTTGAAGGCAAATCAGTAAAATCTGAGATAAAGCTAGCAAGAGGCATGAAAGAAGAAAGCTGGGCATCTTACAGTGATTTTGCATTTAACATGCTTAATCAGTTAAATGATGGCTCAGTTGAGTTGCAAAATGATATGATTAGCATCACAGGCGATGCAATCAGTCACGAAGCTTATGACAGATTAAAAGCTGAAGATTTTGAATTGCCTTTCGGCTTAAGCGTAAAAGAGATCAATATTGATCTACCAACTATCACCCCTTACACCGCTGAAATTACTAAAGACACAGACAGTAATTTCACAATGACTGGCTATTTACCTGACTTAGAGTCTAAGAATGCTATTAAAGAGGCAATTTCTGATCGTTTTGGCCGCTTTGAAGTGACTGATAATACAAGATTGGCAAATGGTGCTCCAGAAGGGTTTAGCGAGGCTATTTCAGGATCGTTGGGCTTGTTAACACGGCTAGCATCAGGCAGCATATCGCTTAGTGATAAAACAATAAATTTATCAGGTGGTGCTTATGCCGAAACTGCATTATCCGATCTTAAGAAAAATGCGATAGATGGCTATTCTTTCTTATCGAATGTCACAAAAGCAGAAGCAGGTTCTGCATTAGACCTTGTTGGCTGTCAAGCACGTCTTTCTTATTGGATGGGCGCAACAAAAATACGCTTTGAAACAGGAAGCGCTCGCATTGACAAAGCCTCCCACGGTTTGATTGAAACATTAAGCTATGACATTAATCGCTGTGAAAATCTTATGATTGAAATTGGAGGTCACACAGATAGCGTTGGCGATCCAAATCAAAATATGAGATTAAGCCAAGCACGTGCTCGTGCTGTTTACAGTGACTTTATCAAAAATGGCGTAAAAGATAGTCTCTTATCTACAGTTGGATATGGTCAAACTACGCCCATAGCAGATAATGAAACTAAAGAGGGCCGCGCTCAAAATAGACGTATTGAATTTACGGTAAAGCTTATTGAAGAAGCACCTGCCGAACTAACCGCACCATCAAGTGGAGAATAAAAAATGTTATACATGATTGAAATGCATATTTGGTGGCTTGTTATCGCTATGATAGCTGGTGTTATCACAGGCTATTGGCATCGCTTACATACCACAACTTCTAAAAGCAAATAATAGATATAAGGAATAATTAAAATGGCTGTTTTTTGGCATATTCTTACCCTATTCATTTTGCTCGCAATATCGTTCGCAATTGGGTATTTTCTATCTTTTTACGTTTTATTTAAAAATGTAAAAACTGAACCAGAAAAAGAAACAAATTCAGACGAAATCACAAAGACGCCTGTTGCGACAGCAGTTGACTTAGAACAGAATGTTGAGAGTGATAATGTTGAAGAGATAGTAGACATTGTTGATGAAACAAGTGCTACACCTGCAACCTCTTCCCTTACTGAGGAAGAGAAAGATGAAAAAATTGCACAGCTCGCTGCAATAGAAGTTTCAGAAGATGATAAACCTGAAACTTTATCTGTAGCGCGTGGCGGCAAAGCTGACAATCTAAAGCGCATTAAAGGCATTGGCCCTGTTAATGAAAAACGCTTACATGAACTTGGCATCTATCATTTTGATCAAATAGCAAAATGGGGGGACCGAGAGATTGCTTGGATGGATGGCTTTTTGAGCTTTAAAGGCCGCATCATTCGAGAGAATTGGGTAGAGCAAGCAGACCAGCTTGCTAAAGGTGAAGATACTGAATTTTCAAAGCGTGTTGATAAAGGCGATGTCAGTTCAAGCAAATAATGCGAATGCGCGCTTATCACAAAGCATCGGCTATAATAAAGGGGGCAATTGCCCCCTTTATTTTTAGAAAATTATGAAAGATCTATTAAATAGCACCTGAAATAATTGCGGCAATGACTGCAATACAACTAGCAAAAATAATAACATCAAATGTTTTTATATGAACCATTGAAATCTCCATTATATAAATTCGATTTAATTCTTCATTTTATTTTTTAACTACAAACATTAAGTCTATTTAATTTATATCTACTCTCTAACGCTTTAAGTGTCCTAAGACAGAGTACAAGAAGGCATAGGATATTAAAAAACGCTTTTCATATTTTGTCAAATAATTAATGTTAGCCAAATTAATACCCTGATTAAAAAGTAAAAAACATAATTTCAAATGATTATTTGCTTTCCATTTTCATCCCTATACAATGAAATAAACATGTCCTGAGCCTAGGTATATAATATGCGTCTTGATAAAAAACCAATCATATGGGGCTTATTATGCCTTGGTTTATTTTTGCTATTTCTCAATTCAGAAGGCTTAAACAATCAAAATCCCAGCATAACACAGCGAACACAACATCATCTAAATTACAGCTTAGCACTCACATGGCATAATGGATTTTGCAAAAATAATAGTTATAAAGCTGAATGTAAAAAAGCAGCGATCAGCCCTTATGCGCAAAATAATTTTGTTTTACATGGCTTATGGCCTGGGCCAAAAGGTCAATATTATTGTGATAAGACATTAACGCCCTACCGATTAGATCAAATAATGATAGAGCGTGATAAAAAAGCCTCTCGTTGGCATCAGCTGCCAGATTTAAAATTAGATCCGCAACTCAAAAAAGCTTTATTTGAAAAAATGCCTGGAACGCTATCTTTTTTACATCGCCATGAATGGATCAAGCATGGTAGCTGCTTCATAGATAGGTCGCCAAATAGTTATTATGCCATATCTTTAAAACTACAAGATAGTTTCAACGATACTGTATTGAAAGAATTTATAAAAATGAATAAGGACAAGATGATCTCAAATAAGCAGATTAAAAATGCCTTTGTAAAAATATTTGGCTCTAAAGCTTCTCAATCAATCTCCTTAAAATGCAAAACTTGGCAAGGGAGAAGTGTCGTTACAGAGATTAGAATTGCCTTGAAAGCAAATTTAGATCAGCTCAATAACATCTCAATAAAGTCTATCCCAAATATTTTAGATCACAACATATCACAAAGCTGCTCCAAAGGATTACTGATCTGAAATAGAAATTTACATACCAAGTGATGTTTTCATTTGTGTAACCGTTAAAGCTGCCAATGCATTAATGGCATTTGTTGGTAAAATTTCTTGATCATTATTAGGTATGCCTAAGTCAGCATAAGGAATTGTTTCTGAAAAACGTTGCTGACGGCTATCGTCTGGCGCAAAAAAATCCCATACTAGCGATACTGTTTTTGCACCTGTATCATTGAGCATATAGCCTTGAATGATAGAACCAATATCTTCTGGCCTTTCATCATCCTCTGACAAAATAGATATATTATCAATCGCGGCCTTAGCTTTAATAGCAGAGAAAAGCGCGCTATTTTCAGTATCAGATAAGCCTGTAATAGGCTTTAAAATAATTGACTTTGCAACTGAGCTACCTAAAGAGGAAGAAGTGTCTGGCATCAAAGAGCGCGCACCAGAGCAAGCTGACAAGAGCAGGGATAAACAAAGCAGAACAAGAGTAGATTTAGACCAGCTTAAAAAATATCGCATATTTTCCTCTTTATACAAAAGCGATCTATCTATCGCTATTCAAATCAACTTAATATCAAATTTTATGTTATGAAAATAACAAAGAAAAAGTTACAAAATCGTGTTTAATCTTAATTAATTTTTGTGATGACTGAGATATTACGGCCATAATCTTTAATATTGTTATGAGTATTTCGTCTATAGCTAAAATAATCATCAGCATCCGCATATGTGTCTTTTGCTACATCTTCAATGTGGCTAATATTTGTCGTTTCCAATCGCCTTGTAATAAGCCCTGGTAAATTGAACAAATATTTTCCCTCATCAGAGTTTTTTATAAATAAATCAGCATTGAGTGCATTGTGAGCAATCACTTGTTGGCGAACATCCTCCCCCACTTCATAAGACGCTTGAGCAATCATAGGGCCTAGAAAAGCCTTTATTGATGCGCGCTCGGCCCCTTTTTCCAGCATTTTCTCAATCATATTTTCACTAATGCCAGCAACCGTACCACGCCAACCAGAATGGACAGCCCCAATGATCGCGTTTTTAGCATCAGCGAATAAGATAGGGCCGCAATCTGCCGTTAAGATACCAAGACCAATATTAGCTTGATTGGTTACCATACCATCTGCTTTTGGCCCTTGCTTACGCGCCCACCCCTCTTTTACATCCACAATATCAGCGCTGTGATATTGAGAGACGGATAAAAGATTCTCAGGTAATATGCCGATATTATCGGCCACAAGACGCCTATTTTCGATAATATTTTCTTCTAGGTCATCTGAACCAAAACCACTGTTTAAAGAAGCATATTGCCCCTTTGAAACACCGCCTTGTTTAGAATAAAAACGAATTTTAATATCGCTATTTTCTATATCTTTAATAATCGGATTTATCATGACTTACTCTTGTGAAGTAAAAATTTGAGGGCAAATATTTTTTTCAGTGATTTGTAATACTTTAAACAGCTGCCCCATTTGTTCATTATCGCAAAGGCGCTCTATCGCTAGTTTTATATTTTTTTCCTCTTTCGGGTTTTTGGCAACAAGCTGCTCAGCTCTTTGATAAATGCCATAAGCTGTTAAAAATTCACCTTGTTTCATAACAGGGTATAAGGCGATATCTTTTCCCATGATTTGCGAAACAAGCGCGCCAAAATTTACATGAGCTGTTAAATCAACTTTACCCGGCTTTTGAAGTGGGTCAACATAGCCATGATTTGCCATAGCCTGAAAAGTATCGCCGCTTTCCCCTGTTGCATAGCCATAATCAATGATTAAAGCACCGCCACCACAGGCCTCAACATGGCTAGCAATATGCTGCATATAACGAGCAGAAATAGGAGAATCTTCTAATATCGTTCCTTTTGTTAAAGGCTCGCCCTTATTGCGCTTTAAATCAATCACCTGATCTAGAACGGGCATATGCGGCCCCATGCCAAACTGAAATTCATTTTTCTCATCTAGACCAATGAGGCGCTCCCCCCATTTTTCTCCATCGAAAAAATATTGATGAATTGGCAGCGCATCAAAAAACTCATTTGCGATAAAAAATGTCGTTTGTTTTGGTAGCTCATCTAAATTCTCAAGCCAATGAATATCGACATCAAAAGCAGACAGTTTTTTCTCTTGTAGCTGCTTCAGTTTAGGGCTTGCTTCAATGAGGTAAACTTTAATTTTTGACGTAGCAACAAATCTAAGCACAGTAGAAAGAATGTCATACATGAGAACGCCACGCCCAGGGCCTATCTCAACCAGCTGTATCGGCTCGTCTTTATGTTCTAAAATTTGATTAATCAAATCAAGCGCCCAAACACCAACCATCTCTCCAAAGCATTGGCTAATCTCAGGAGCAGTGATAAAGTCTCCTTTAGCCCCGATGCTTTCTTGTGTTGTGTAATAGCCATATTTAGGGTGTAGCAAACAATAATCCATATAGGCTGCAATAGAGATTGGTCCTTGTGATTTTATATGGGCTTTGATGATGTCTTTAAGCGGCTCTATCACTCTTTTTCCTCACAGATATTATGAATATTGCAATTCCTAGTATAATCATTGGAGCAGATAAAAGCATGCCCATTGTAAAATGTGTATTAATAAAACCAATATGGGCATCAGCTTCTCTGAAAAATTCTGATATTATCCGCGCTGTGCCATAGCCTATCCCAAATAGCCCGATGATAACTCCTGGTTTCTTTAGCGCTTTTAGCAGCCAAATAGACAGACCTAAAATAACAAAGAGCAGAAATCCTTCTAAAAAGGCTTCATAGAGTTGAGAAGGATGGCGGGGGAATAAATCAGCTGTCGGGAAAACCATACCAATAGGGTGCTCCGTTACACGCCCATATAATTCACCATTAATAAAATTGGCAACCCTGCCTGTAAATAGCCCTATGGGTGCAGCCGCACATGCTAAATCTAATAGGCTTATATATGATGCATTTAAAGCTCTTGCATAAAGCAATACAGCACATAATACACCAAGCATACCGCCATGGAATGACATGCCCCCTGTCCAAATTTTTGGAATATCTAACGGATTTGCAAAAAAATAGATCGGATCATAGAATAAGACATAGCCTAGCCGGCCCCCTAAGATAATACCAAGCGTTGCCCATAATAAAAAATCATCAATCTCAGCTGCTTTATAGCTTGGCTTATTTTTCTGCCATAATGATGCCTTACGACATATTGTTTTTGCATACCATATAGCGCCTAAAATTCCTGCTATATAAGCAAGCGCATACCATCTCACTTCAAAAGGCCCTAATGCAAAGACAACAGGATCAATATTGGGGAAAGCAAACCATTGTTCCATGAAAAAAATCCTATGATATATATTTAAGCCCTATTCAGCTGTGATAATAGTATTTATATATAAGAGCAACGAAAAGCTGGAGATAGACAATGAATTCTGACTTACAAAATAAATTATTCGAAGATTTCTCTAAATTGATGACAGATGCAGCAGGCGTTGCCCAAGGTGCAGGTCGTGAAGTAAAATCAGCAATGCAACACCGCATGGAGCAATTTATGTCGGAAATGGACGTGGTTCCGCGGGAAGAGTTTGAAATATTGCGTGAGATTGCGCTAAAATCGCAGCAAGAAATTGAAGCGCTTAAATTGCAAATCACTGCACTAGAAGAAAAAATAAAATAAGCGAGTTGCTTCAAGCATTTTCCCAAGTTTTCCACAGAAGCAATATTCCCTGTGCATAAAAATATCATCTTGACTCATTCTAGTGAATAAGACTCTTGAACAAAAGAATCACCATCAGCTATAAAGATATATAGGGTGATTCGTTGTATTATGTTTTTAGCAATCCCCGCTAAAGAAGTAGTACAGCATTGTTATCAATTGTTCATTAGTATTCAAATATATAAAATAGAATTCTTAAGTATATACTTAAGGCAATAGCGAAAATGCACTTTTCGCTAAGCGATATCGCTTTGCCTTTTACTATATATTTACTTTGGGAAAAGGAATAATAAATTGAGATTACTAAAAAGAGGCTCCTGGAGTACACAATATAACGCAATTCAACAACAACGTGACATTCATCCGCTTGATGTCGTTGAGTTTAAAGCCGAATTGCACCATGTTGAATATGATCGTCCTAGCAAAGACGAATTATATTTTTTCCATAGTGATGAAGATGCGCCAAACTATGAAGAAAGCCTTATTTGGTATGAAGTATGTGAAACGCTGGCCTATTCTTATAGCTTAGATTTATATTTTGAAGCAGATCGATTAGACGAATTACGCAAGCTAATCACTCATATCAATGGCCATTTAATGGCGGGGCACTTTGATTTTATTCCTGAAGAAAATATCCTTATTTTCCGCTACGCTCTTTTACTGCAAGGAGGCGCTGATATCACGAGCGGGCAATGCGCTGCTATTCTTGATATGGGGCCTAAAATTTATGCAACGCACCACCAAGCTTTCATGCTTGTTGCTAATACATATATTTCAGCTGAAGAAGCCTTGAAAATCGCTATTTTTGATGTGAAAGGTCGCGCATAATAGCCAATATACGATAATCAACGGCGCTCAAATAGCTTTTCAATATCACTTAAAGAAAGCTTCACATAAGTTGGGCGCCCATGATTACACTGGCTTGCATTTGGCGTCACCTCCATATCACGCAATAATGCATTCATATCGTTGACACCTAGCCTCCGACCTGAACGCACACTGCCATGACAAGCCATTGTTGCTAATGCATAGGTGATAATTTTTTCTAACGCCTCGTCAGGCTGCCAATCTCCACTTGTTTCAACAAGCTTACGAATAAGCTTATCCACATCAGGCGTGCCTAGCAGTGCAGGTGTTGCATTCACAGCAATAGCGTCAGGTCCAAATCTCTCAATATCTAACCCAGCTTTTGCGAGGCTCTCTTGATAGCTGATTAGCTGATCACATTCTTCCTCAAGCAGGGTTACAATAACAGGAATTAAGATTTTTTGCGCACTAATACCAGCCTCAGAATATTGCGCCTTTAATTTCTCATAAACAATTCTTTCATGCGCCGCATGCTGGTCGACAATCACAACACCTTCTTGGGTTTGCGCAATAATATAATTTTCCAATAGCTGTGCCTTAGCTGCTCCGAGGGGGAAATACTCAGCCTCAACGTCTTGCTTATGTTCAGATTGCTCAACCGTTATTGGTTCTGTAGTGGGCATATAAGCTCTGGCTTGCGGCGCTAAATCCATTAAAGGGGCTTGGCTGCTTTCTGATACGCCCGAATAATTATAACGTTGCGTATAGGAAGAACGGGATGGTATTGATTGCCCTGTATAAGCTGATTGAAAAGCTGAAGGATAAGAAGTTGAAGAATTTTTCAGATTTGCCTCAACAGCCGATACTGAAATAGGGCTTATGCCGTCAGCCCCTTTTGCAAAAGCAGCTCTTAGACTTGAAATAATCAATCCTCTAATAAGCTGTGGCTTACTGAATCTTACCTCTGCTTTCGTAGGATGCACATTAACATCAACATCTTCGTTAGGCATTGTTAGATATAAGGCAACTAATGCATGGCGATCTTTTGTCAATACATCCATATAAGCGGCTCTTATGGCTGATACAAGCATTTTATCCCGCAAGGGCCGACCATTCACAAAGAAAAATTGTAAAGCGCCATTGCCACGGTGCACAGTTGGGGGGCTCACATAAGCGCTCAACTTCACATCTTCCCGCTCAGCATGAATTGTTAAAACGGAACGACCAAATTCTGCCCCCATAATACGGGCTAGCCGATCTAGGCGACCTGGTTCTCCATCCAAAACCTTAGGATAATCTATTTTTTTATCATCAATTTGCGCCGTAAAGGAAATATGCGGGAAAGCCAAGGCGACCCTGCGGATAATGTCAACGCAGGCGGTATTTTCTGTGCGATCTGTTTTTAAAAATTTTCGACGCGCAGGCACATTTTCAAAAAGATTTTTGACCTGAATGCGGGTGCCTTGTGGTTGATGATCTGGCTCTGGGCTTAGCTTCTGAAGCGCCTGCCCCGCTTTCACCTGCAAACACCAAGCACCATCCTGACTATCCTTTGCCAGTGATGCAATGTTAATATCAGCAACAGCAGTGATTGATGCAAGCCCTTCGCCGCGGAAGCCTAATGTTGCAATATCAATTAAATCATATTTTGATAATTTTGATGTTGCATGACGGCTTAAAGCAGAAACAAGCTGATCTTTTGCAATGCCATGCCCATCATCGGTTATATCAATTAACGAACGCCCTGCCCCTTTAATCTCAATATCAATATGAGAGGCACCAGCATCTATCGCATTTTCTACAAGCTCTTTAAGCACACTGGCGGGGCGTTCAATAACCTCACCAGCAGCAATTTGATTAATTTCTTGATCTGTTAAATGGCGTATATTTGGCAATTTGCCCTCATCTTTTCTATGCTTTAACAAGCCCAAGCGATATGCAAAAGATGAGAGCTTAAGGTTTTATCTCTTAAAGCGCCATATATTCTTTTGCAAGAATTTTGCCTTCTTCAACAGCAGGCTGATCGAATGGGTCAATTCCCATCATAAATCCTGCTAAAATTGTCTCAAGCATAAATGTCATCAACAATGAACCTGAGCTTTCCATATCGAGCTTTTCCACATGAATATGGCGAACAGGAATACCATTGCGTGCTAATGTGTCCGCTGTTGCTCTGGCTTGAGCATCAACAAGGCAGCCCACCGAACGATCTGCAAAATCTGGCAAGCCAGCTTGCTTTGCAAACTTGGGATCAACAATAGGGCCAAGACCTTTAGTCGATTGAGAAAGAAGCGTAACAAGCTTATCACGAGGGCCGCCAAGATAAAGCTGGAGCTGGCTATGCTGATCAACAGGGCCTAAATAAGGCAACGGCGTTGTTCCCACACCATTTTTACCAATGCTTTCACCCCATAGCTGAACATACCAATGAATTAAACGATCAAAACGATCGCCATATCCCATCATGACAGAGATATTCATGCCACGCGCCGCTTGGAAAGCTTGAGAAGCAACGGCACCCATAATAGCAGGATGGCTTAGCAAATCTTCATCTTTGCAAGCAAATAGGCTATCTAATACTTCGCCGGCGCCTTTGCGCAGTTCATTTGGGTCAAGCCCTGCAAATAAAGCAGGTAAGCAGCCAACATTTGATAATACTGAATAGCGACCACCAACAAGAGGATCATGATCAAAGAAAGCGCACTCAAATGGCTCAAGTAAATCACGTAATCCATTGGCTTTGCCATCAACACGGGGTTCACTAATACCAATGAACTGCTTTTTGATTGCATCGCCTAAAGATGCTTTTTCAAAGGCAGCAAGCAGCAAGCTTGTTTGCATTAATGTTTCGCCTGTGCCGCCTGATTTAGAAACAGAAACCACAATAGTTTTGTCCAATGATAAATTAGACAATGCTTTTTCTAAACTAAATGGATCAAGATTATCAAAGAAATGCAAACGAGCCGCTTCTCTAAAATCATGACATCCAGTTACACGCCAATCGCTAAGCTGAGCGAGTGTTTGTGCGCCTAAAGAAGAACCACCAGTGCCTAGGATAACAACATCTGTATAATCAACATCAATGCTTTCAACTAGTTTTTTTAGCTCAGCGACATCATCTGTTGCCTTTGGCAGATGAAGTAAAGGCAAAGATTTTTCTTCATACAGCTTTTTCAAATCGTCTCGCGCTTGAATAGCTAGCGGTAAATAAGCATTGATTTGGCGGGGTTGAACGCCAGTATCACCAATTGTGTCTTGATAAAAACGAGAATAATCGAAAGATGGCATTGTAGGTCACTCTCCAAATATATAAATCCAAATGCAGCATACTGATTTTTCACTATATGCATAGCAATAACAGGTCAAAAGCTGATAAATTTTAGACTTAAGATTAATTTTTGACAGCTAGCAAGAATATTAGCACCAATATATTATAAATTACCGATTAAATTTTAATGCCTATTTTTTGTCTTAATCAACAAAATGAAAACAAAAATTGAGCCTATTGATGTTGTTACAATGCCCACAGGTAGTTCTTGTGGCGCTAATAATAAACGAGACACTATATCGGAAGCAACTAGCAAAAGCGCACCCATAAGCGCTGCAACAGGCAATAGCTTTCCATGTAAAGCACCTACCAAGCCCCGCGCAAGATGGGGTACCATTAAGCCAACAAAGCCAATAACCCCTGCAACTGATACAAAGCTTGCTGTTGCTAATGCTGAGATAAAAAATATCTTCATTCGGAGCTTATTCACCGAAATCCCTAAACTTTTTGCTGTCATATCACCAGCAAGAAGCCCATCTAGCCAGCGTCTTTTATAAAAAGCATAAGAAAATACAAATATAAAGCCGCCAAGAATGAGAGGCAATGTTTGCCAACGTGACAGCCCTAGTCCCCCTAACATCCAAAACACAATGGAATGGGCGGCACGGTTATCGCCTGCAAAAATCAAATAATTGGTAATAGCAGCAAAAAAGAACGAAACAGCTAAACCAGCCAAAATCAGTTTTTCTGGCGCCCTATCTTTAAGTAAGAAAACAAGGCCTAAAACAATAGCTGAAGCAATAATACCGCCTAAAAATGCAGCCATCGGCAATGTCCAAAAACCCAATATATCTCCTGTAACTGTGATAACAAAAACAGCACCAGCAGCTGCACCAGATGAAAGGCCAAATAAAAAAGGATCCGCAAGGTCATTGCGTGTCGTTGTTTGCAAGATAACACCAACAACACCCAATCCCGCGCCAATGATAGCTGCAAAAATTGCGCGCGGTAATCTTAAGTCAAATACAATGCGATGCGTTGCGGTCGCATCTTCATTGCTAAAACCAAGACCAACCCAAATGGCATTAAAAACATCGATTACAGGGATTTTAGTTGTGCCTAGCAAGACAGATGAGATAATAAGGGTGACTAGACTAGCCCCCCCTATCATTACTAAAGTAGATAACTTAGTTAGACGGGAAAAGATCTGCATGCATGGCCTTTGCTATTTTTTCAATCGCATCTATATTTGCAGGTCCAGGCGTTAATTCCTCGTAGCGCAATCCAATCCAACGTCCATTTTTAACAGCATCCGTCCCAGCCATTACAGGATGGTCTTGTAAAAATTTAAATGTATCGGCAGCGCCATTCCCTGTTTGATAATCAAGCAAAATTAAAAACTCTGGATTAGAGGCGGCAACAGCTTCCCAAGATGTGCGTCCCCAGCTTGTTTCCAAATCATGAGTTACATTAGAACCGCCAGCGGCTGTAATCATCGCATCGGGAATAGCAAACTTCCCAGCAGTAAAGGGCGCATCCGCAGGGCCATCTAGCAAAAAGACGCGCGGCTTTGTAATCTCAGCAGTTTTTGCTTGAATATCTGCAAGCTGCTGCTTCCACCCTGCTATAAGCGCTTCTGCTTTTTCAGAAACATCCATCACTTTTCCTAAGCGCTCGACATCACCGAATAGCAGCTCCATGCTCGCTTCAGGTCGATCTTTATTCAGATGGACACAGCTTTCTGTTAAAACCATTGTTTTCACACCAAAGGGGGCAAGCGTATCAGGTGTTACATCACCGCCTGGCTTCATGCCATAATACCAGCCTGCAAAAAATAAATCAGGGGAAGCTGCTAATAAATTTTCCATCGTTGGATATTTAGGAGCAAGCTCTTTAATATCACCCCGCAATTCATCAAATGTTGGGCTTGTTTTATACCAGCCTGTAATGCCCGTCAGGCCAACAATTTTATCTTGCAAGCCAAGAGCAAAAGCCATCTCCGTCATATTCATATCATGAACAATTAAACGCTCTGGCGTTTTATCAAAAACAAGGGGTATGCCACAATTATCAACCGTGATTTCGGATGCGGATGCAGATATGATAGAAGCGCAGCTGCTTAATAAAATAGCAGCGGTAGCTAGTTTCAATCTAATTTTCATTTCAATAGTCCTTCACTGTGTACTGACATTTTTTGAATATCAAGAGCGGGGATATAGCGATTGTCTTTTTCAAATAGATGATAAGAAACGCCAAATATATTATGTATCATTTGAGGGGTTTGGACTTCTTCAACCGTGCCAAAGGCAAATAAAGACGCATCCTTCACCAAGGCAATATGGGTGGCAAATTCTGGTATCATAACCACATCATGTATAACCATGACCACCGTTATTCCTAGGCTTGTTATGAGGGAAAGCATGCGCCCCTTAGCATCTGGATCAAGGTGATTTGTTGGTTCATCCAAAAATAATATATTGGGTTTTTGAGCTAAGGCACGCGCAATATGTGCCCGCTGCTTTTCTCCGCCTGAGAGCTGTCCCATGGAGCAATCACTCAAAGGGGAAAGCCCCGTAATATCGAGTATTTGCTTTAGATTATCACAATGCTCTTGGGCCGAATAATCAGACCATATGGGAAGTTGCCCCATGGCGATATAGTCTTCAAGTGATAATCTATCATCAACAGCTGATTGCTGACTAACGACCGCTATAAACTGTGCTCGCTGCATATCATTTAAATCAACAAGCTTTTTATCCTCTATAAAAATATCACCTGTTGTTGGTTTTTGTAAGCCGGTCATTAAATTGAGTAAAGTTGTTTTACCAGCGCCATTAGGCCCTGCAATTGCTAAAACAGCCCCTTTTGGCACATCAAAAGAAATATCTCTTAGCAAGGTTTGAGCTTGGGACGTTTGGTAAGTTAAATCACAAACCCTTATCATAGGGACAGGTAAAGTCATCGCTTCACCTCGGCGTTAAAAGTGGGCAAACGCGCTAATGTCTTATCATAAAGAGCTAAAGGACGCTCTGCGGATGACGTCCAACCATTATCACTTTCTTCATATTGATGAGCAAATTCAACAATTGCGTCAATTATTTCATCACTATCAATACCGCCAAATAAATAGCTTGCCTTCCCCTCAGCTTGATAGCCGATGGCTGTTGGGAAATCACAGCCCGCTAAACATTCAACTGCTCTAATAGAAAAACTTTTTGGTAGCTTCGGCTGCAAAGCTTCCCTAAATCGTGCTGCGACTTCATGCCCTTGGCATTTCGTGCAAATTAAAAGTCTATGCTTAGTTTGTTGATCATTGCCGATCATATCGATCTCCGTCCCTATATGGGCGCAAATCGAAGGTGCTGTTTATGATGCTACTCGAAGATAGCATTTGGATATAAATTGCCATTTAGCCTCCTTCCAGAGCGCCCCGCTCTGGGTGAATGGAAAGTTTAATGGCAGGTCTCCTGACTCACGGGTCATAGCTTATCTGGTCTTCCCAACCCAAAGGGTCAGTGACTGTTCAGATTTGCTCATCGCTCACAGTTGCGGGGGCAGTTATGGTTTTGGCGCCTTTTGGCTACACCGCACCATATTCCCTATTAATCCCATCGTCGCATTGCGCGGGAACCATTAGCTTCATAAATGACGTAAACATAAAATGATGTCAAATAAAATATATATTATTCACTCTTATAATATTGATACTCAGGGATATGGACTTGTTTCATTTGTGCTGGCACTATTTGTAATTTCAAGCTTTTTTGACGCACTCATAATGTAAATATATGGTGCCCATTAAATTGAAAAGTGGGTTTGAGTTAGAAGTATCATTTGTCAAAAATAAAGTTTCAACAATAACAATAGTATTCTATTACTTTATTTTCATCCAATTAATACTTTTAATTCAAACAGAATTAAACAAAATAATCGCGTCCTGGGTCTAGCCTTGCAGAAGCAGGATAAATATGGTGATTAGAGGTATTGCAATGCTTATATTTGTAATCACATGAGTTTGCTCCGTCGGGTCTCATCTTTTTTTGATAATGCTCTTCGACTCAAGCATTTGCGAAAGTAAATGATTAGCGGCAGGCGATTTTCGTT
>WTKA01000147.1 GCA_011524605.1 Hyphomicrobiales bacterium
AAGCAAAGGCAGGTTTTTCCGTTTTGCTCATGCGTAAAAGCTTTTCGGTTTCTTCAATGCTTTCTGCCTTGCCATAATGAAAGCCTTGGGCATATTGGCAATCGATAGACAGTAAAAAGTCACATTGTTCTTGGGTTTCAACACCTTCGGCAATGACATTTGCTTTAAAGCCCGCGGCAATTTTCATAATGGCTTGCAGTACGGTTTCAATCACCTGCTCTTGTCCAATTCTCTTGACAAGGGAGCGGTCAATTTTAATTTCATGAAAATCCATATGAAAGAGCTGCTCAAAACTCGTCTGTGTCGCACCATAGTTGGCAATAGACAGCTTAACACCTTGATTGATTAAAGACTGCACAATGACATCGACATTATTTTCATCATTGGATAGGATAACATCCGTCATTTCGAAAATAAGATTGTCTTTAAATGCCTCATATTCGCCTAAAAGCTTATTAATTTTTTCAAAGCCTTTTGATGAAAGCAGAATTTCTTTGCCAATATTTACAGATATATTGCTAATATCATAGCCCCGTTTAGACCAAATTTTCAATTGCTCAAAAACTTGCTCTAACATAGTGCAGCTAAAGTCTAAGTTGAGATCAAATTTAGCAATATCGGCAATAAAATCATCCGGTAACAATATGCCTTTTGTTGGGTGTTCCCATCTTGCCAAAACCTCAAAGCCAATCACTTCATTGGTCGCTAAGTTGATTTTCCTTTGGAAATAAGGTCTGATTTGCCCTTCGGCAATGGCTATCGATAGCTCTGATTTTTGATCTAAGTTCCGAATATGCTGCGCCATGTTTGGCGAGTAGACTTTATAAAAATGATCTACCGTATTTTTAGCGCTATACATTGCAGCATCCGCAGATGTTGACACTAAGCCAAAATCACCCTCAACATCTTTTGACAAGCATATACCGATTGAAGCCCCAACCTCAATAACCTGATTTTGGATATGAATCGGCGCAATTAGGCATTTATATATTTTATGCGCAAAAGCATCTATATTTTCAAGATCCTGCGTGTCTTTTGAAAATATTGAAAATTCATCGCCACCAATTCGAAATGCATAACAGTCGTCAGAATTGAGTTCTTGGAAACGATTCCCAATTTCTTGCAAGACTAAGTCGCCCACCGCATGACCAAAACTATCATTAATGGGCTTAAATCGGTCTAAATCGATAATTGCGTAAAGATAAGGCTCAGATAGATCAGAATTTAATAAAAATCTATCAAGACCCTGGCGATTCAATAAGCCTGTTAAGTGATCTTCCCAAGCTATTTTTTTCATTCGCTGTAAATTTTTCTGACTAGCCATTGTTTTACGACTGAAGTAGATCACCCAACAATAAATCAGAATAAAAGTTGCTATCACAAAGAATATAGACAAAATAGTGTTGATAAGATTCAGTTGATTAATTCGATTATTAAGAAACAAAGTCGTATTGGCAGCAAAATTATCAGCACCAATTGATAGGGTTTTTTTGTGTAACTTATATGCTTCGCCTTCGATTAAAGACTGTGCTTCTTTCAACTTCCCCAATTTGATTAATGCAAAAGCCTGATCTTCTAGGTCAATTAATGCATCATTTGCACTGCTTGTTTCCTTTAAATATCTTTGGGATAAATTTTCTGGCGATAGTTTTATAACATTAGCAATAGAACTATCAATTAAAGGGACAAATTGATTATACCGATCAACCCATTTTAAATCACCAGTGCTAACAGCTAAACGTGCCGACATTGTCAGAGCTTCGTCCGCATAGATCACTTTTTCATTATTCTCGCTAACGATCTTATAATCCGACCATGCATTTTGAATTAAATTATCTAAAATGATTTTTTCTGCAACAAATGAGGAAAATAAGATTATTGAAAAAGCGCAACAAAACCAAAATTTAATATCAGATTTCATAAATATTCCTAATAAACGCGAAGACCCAGCTTGACCTACTTACATAAAATTTAAAAATAATTAAAATTGATAATTCTTAAGTTAATTTTACTTTTATAAAATATAGAATAGCTTCTTAGAGTAGTGCTTTGGAAATAATATTTTTATATATGATGCAATATAAGCATACATGATACGCGTCTATAGATCATATTATATTGTTCGAATGCTATAAAACAAAAAACCTATCTTTAAAAAGTTTAAAGATAGGCAAGGATTGGGGATTTTAGGGGATAATCAAATAAGGAAAAATAATCATATAAATTGAAAAAGCATTCAATTTAAGATTCTACTCTTTTTACAAAAGCACTAAGAGCATTATTGCCTATTAATAGGAATGCTCTACCCTAAATATTAGGGTAGAACTTATTTTGATATTATAGGTAATCAAAATCAATTTTTGCAAAGTCTTCTTGCGTTATATTAGCAAGTGTGACTGCGGCATCTTCACCATAGCTAATAACGAGGCCATCATCTGTCTCATTCACATCAAGCTGAACGCCTTGTTCGAAACTCAACGTATCGCTATTTATATCAAAATCTTTAATTGTATCGCAACCGTCATAATTACTGAATTTGAAGGTGTCAGATCCTGCCCCGCCTTTAAGCGTGTCATTACCAACGCCGCCAGAGATGATATCATCGCCTTTGCCGCCTTT
>WTKA01000127.1 GCA_011524605.1 Hyphomicrobiales bacterium
GATGCGCTTTTTCGTTGCCCTCTTCAGCAATTTTTTCAAGATGCGAAAATGTCGATAGCATCGCAGCGCCCATTAAATTAGGCTCTATGTGCGGGTAGACAAGTTTTGTAAATATTTCCAAAGATGGCTCTTCATTAAAATTTGCAAGTTTTTTGATGATAACACGCTCGCGCATCATTCTATGGGATTTTATGGCTTTAGCGCGCTTTTTGCCATTGGGAATGAGGTCTCCATGACCGGGGAGATAGCTATTTTCTTCGCGCTGTAAAAGTTTGTCGATAGAGGCAATATAGTCTTTCATATTTCCATCTGGCGGGGCAATAATAGTGGTGTTCCAGCCCATAATATGGTCAGCTGAAAAAAGATAATCCGTATTTTGCAGCGCAAAGCATAAATGGTTAGCAGTATGCCCTGGTGTTGCTACCGTTTCTAATGTCCAACCATCGCCAAAGATGCAGTCACCATCTTCTAAAATTTGATCTGGTCTATGGTCTTTGTCATGGGAGGCATCCAGTCCGATAGCTTTGCTTTGTGCTATTTCATAAGGCTTTGCTCCAATGATGGGCGCTTTTACATGCTTTGCTAGCGCTCTAGATAAGGGGCTATGGTCTTTATGGGTATGACTGATAAGAATAGCTTTAACAGGACGACCATCAATTACCTTGATCAGGCTTTGTAAATGCGCTTCATCTTCCTCAGGCCCTGGATCTAAAATAGCAATTTCGTGATTCCCGATAATATAGCTACAAGTCCCCGTAAAAGTGAATGGGCTGGCATTATTAGCTATAATTCTCGTTATTAATGGGCTTATTTGATGTGATATTCCTGATTGCGTAGGTTTTTTTGCATTAAATTGCATTGGCAATTCCATCTTCTTGGGTTAAATAAGCGCTGTTAAATATATTAACGTTTTGTTAATGATAAAGCTACGGTATCGAGCAATATGCTCTATCATGTAGCCTATTATATAAATTATAAGGAGCATATCATATGCAAACTACTGCACCTACAACACTGATTGATAGTGTTTGGAATGCGCAAGGTCAAATGAGAATTGTCCGTAATGTAGCGCTTATTCTTTTTGGTACAGCTTTACTTTGGGTTTCAGCTAAAATTAAAGTTGATATTGGCCCTGTCCCATTCACAATGCAAACCGCTGTTGTTCTTATGATTGGCGCTGTTTATGGCTGGAAATTAGGTGGCGCAACGCTTATGGCTTATTTAGCAGAAGGCGCTGCAGGTCTTCCTGTTTTTGCTGGTACGCCTGAAAAAGGCATTGGCCTTGCTTATATGTCTGGTGCAACCGCTGGCTATCTTGTTGGCTTCGTATTAGCGGCTATTTTTGTTGGATTTATTGCTGAGCGTGGCGCTGCTGGCAAGTTTTTTGCTCTTTTAGCGGCCATGGTTGGTGGTGTTATCATTATTGACGGCTTAGGCCTTGTTTGGATGATGAATTTATTCGGCATCGAAAAAGGCTGGCAATATGGCGTTGCGCCTTTCATTGTTGTTGATCTAGCAAAAGCGGCGCTAGCAGCAGCAGCGGTTTCTTTAGCAGGCTGGGCAGCGTTTAAGCGTTAATCGCTTTTGCTCAAATCCTGACATTTCCATGAGGAGCTATGTATGATTAACACAATGTTAATTATCATAGCTCCTTATTTTTGCCATTCTTATCCTTTTTTGATAGAAAGTAAATGAGCTGAGCTCATATTAAAAAGGGACTTATATATGAACCGTAAAATGAAAGCTATTTCGCTGCTGGCACTTCTGCCCTTCACCATAGCAGCCTGTACGACTAATCCTTACACAAATGAGCAGCAACCTGCAAAAGCAACATTAGGCGCTGGTATTGGTGCTGGCCTTGGTGCGCTTGGTGGTCTATTAGTTGCAAAAACAACAGAAGCAGATACACGTAAATCAGTTCTTATTGGTGCTGGCCTTGGTGCGCTGACAGGTGCTGGTGTTGGTGTTTACATGGATCAACAAGAGGCAGAGCTTCGTCAACAGTTACAAGGCACAGGCGTGAGCGTAACGCGCGTTGGCAATAGCCTCGTTCTAAATATGCCAAGCAATATTACATTTGCTGTCAACCAATCAGCAGTGAATCCTAGCTTCTATCCGCCACTTAATTCTGTTGCTCTTGTTTTAAAGAAATATGATAAAACGCTGATTGATGTTGCAGGCCATACAGATAGCGATGGGTCTGATGCCCATAACCAAACCTTATCAGAACAGCGCGCTTTATCTGTTGCAAATTATGTAAATTCCCAAGGGATTGATGGTCGCCGTATGCGCGTTGCAGGTTATGGTGAGAGCCAGCCTGTTGCTTCCAATGCCACAGAAACAGGCAAAGCACAAAACCGCCGTGTTGAAATTCAAATTGCGCCAATAACGCAATAATTTGACCTAAAATAAAAAAAGATGCCCTATGCATAAAAAAAAGTGCGTAGGGCTCTTGATTTTAAGAGCAAATCATTATATTTCCTTTTTTCCTAGATGATTTATCTATTGGGGTGTAGCCAAGTGGTAAGGCAACGCTTTTTGGTAGCGTGTATCGTAGGTTCGAATCCTACCACCCCAGCCACTTTCTTTCATTATTGCTCCTAAGCATTTTTATG
>WTKA01000058.1 GCA_011524605.1 Hyphomicrobiales bacterium
AACGGCCTCAGCCCATGCGTTCTGAGGAATAGCTGCCAGGCGATGCTGGGAAAACCACTGTCTTATTGCCATTAACAAAAACACGATGATGCACATGGGCATGAATGGCACGAGCAAGCACTTGGCTTTCCACATCTCGTCCTAAAGAGACATAGTCTAATTCTTTGTTGAACTTTTCAAAACATGTAAAAAATAATTTATTTAAATTTTTCTCCTGAATCCTCACAATATTTTTTAACTAAGGGAAACCATTTATCATAGTGCCATACCCAATTATTTCGAATTGCTATCTCTCCAAACTCATGAGCATGTTGATTTCTTTCTTTAGCAGTTTTCCACTTCGTTTTCCAAAATTGCTGATGCTCATAACGTCTAAACTTAGGAAAACCCTCAGTTTTTATTTTCTCTACTATTTCACTTTCTGTGATTTTTGGAGGAATATATTTCTTTATAACAACCTCCCGACTACGCTCTGAGTTTGATTCATCATCATATGATATAAGTTTATGTATCTCTGCTGATGTTTTAGATGTATTTTCAAGTCCAAAATAAACAGTTGCCTGAAATGCATTTTCATTTTTAAAATTGCTTGACTGAATATTTTTATAAATTGCAGCTATTTTAGATGGTAAATCGCTTCTTTCTAACTCAACAAATTGATCTTTTTGAATGCTTACAAATTGCAAGGCTAATGATAACTCTTTTGCTAGTGAAAGGTGGCAACCAAACCAATCAGTCATATATTTCTCAAAATTAACACAGCACGCTTGAAAAAGCCTTCCAAAGCATTCATCATTACCAACGAAAAATGTGTGCTCCACAGCATTTCTAATCTCAATAATTTTTTTAAGATTTTCTTTCACCGCATCATCTGTAATAGGACAAACTTTTTTATCTAGCGTTCCATTTAATGTGACTGAATTTCCATTTTTTAGTTGGCTAGAACCCTCTTGGATTCTCTCCATTTTTTCATGAAGTAAGTAAGTCCAAGCAATATTTGCAAGAACACAAAATGTTTCTGTTTTAAAAAGAATCGCGGGATTATTAAATATTTGAACGGCGCATATCATCGCCTCACGAGAGCGTATAAGTCTAGAATCCTTAAATGGATTTAAAAGTGTTTTTGGATCATAAGAAGATTGAATCTTTATATATTCATTAACTTGTTTTTGTGTGGCAGCTTTAGTTTCAATATTATTTTTAACATTTGAAATGCGTGCCAAATTAATTGTAGATGATCTTCCTTGATTAATAATATGGACAATGTCCTGCGGTATATATCCCTCATTAAGTAGCCCCTTTACTAGAGGAATTTCCTCTTCGGTAAGCCTACCTTCTTTTGTTTTTTTTCTATTAGCTTTAATATTTTGAAGCATGCTTAACTCTAGCTTTATAGAACTCAGACAGCAAAGAAATCAGCATTACCCAAAGCAGGCTTGATATCAACTTCTCAATACCGTTCAAGTATAGTGATAATATAATATATACTACCTCATAGATTGTAGATAATCAACATCATTCAAATGCGTAAAAGCTTCATTACCAGCATATATAAGATTGTATCAAACGGCCTCAACCCATGCGTTCTGAGGAATAGCTGCCAGGCGATGCTGGGAAAACCACTGTCTTATTGCCATTAACAAAAACACGATGATGCACATGGGCATGAATAGCGCGGGCAAGCACTTGGCTTTCCACATCTCGTCCTAAAGAGACATAGTCTAGGGCGCTTTGCGCATGGGTGACACGCACAATATCCTGTTCAATGATCGGGCCTTCATCTAAATCAGCGGTGACATAATGGGATGTACCGCCGATAAGCTTAACGCCTCGTTCATAGGCTTGCTTGTAAGGGTTTGCCCCTTTAAAAGAAGGCAAGAAAGAATGGTGTATATTGATAATCCGACCCGACATTTTTTGGCACATTTCATCGGATAAGATTTGCATATAACGCGCCAATACAATCAGTTCCGCCTCATAATTTTCTACCACTTGCATGATTTCAGCTTCGGCTGCTTGCTTATTTTCTTTTGTGACTTTGATGCAGTAAAAAGGAATGTCGCTATTCACAACAATCTTTTGATAGTCCATATGATTAGAAATAACCGCCACAATCTCAATTGGCAAAGCGCCAATGCGGGTGCGATAAAGAAGGTCATTCAAACAATGGCCAAAACGACTGACCATGATAACGACTTTCATTTTTTCGCTTTCATCATGGAATGCATAATCAATGGCAAAGTCGGGGGCAATCTCAGCAAACGCCTTCTCTAACATGTCTTGGGTCTTACCTTCCTCAGAGACAAAGCTCAGGCGCATGAAAAAACGACCTGTTTCTTTATCATCAAATTGAGAGCTATCTTTAATATTGCAACCATTTTGTGCAAGAAAAGTCGCAATCGCCGCAACAACACCCCGTTGAATTGGGCAATTTACAGTAAGACAAAAATTCATAAGGCGTTTCTCAATATATCATTGTTAGGATCTCTCTTCAATATGTAGCAAAAGTTATGGAAAGAAGAAAGTGAATAACCAGCAGGTGATAAAGAGAAAGACGCATATCATATCACGCTTAATAAAGCGTATTGCATCAGGCTTGGTAGATCATGTAAT
>WTKA01000056.1 GCA_011524605.1 Hyphomicrobiales bacterium
ACGCAGTGCGACATCCTCGTTTTAACTCCTTTGCCCTTGCAGGTAAAGGCGGGGTTTGGGAGCACCTGGCAACAGAAGCTTCTATTTTCCACATAAAATCATGATATCGTTATTATTTTTAGATAAAAGTTGACTTAAACGCCTAATCCAGTGCATTAAAATAGACAAATTAAAATGATATAATGATTTGCGCAAAATTTAATGCAAGTTACAATTAAATAAAATAATATTGGGAGTATATCTTGAAAGATTTAATGCGATACGATCTGCTAGTACAACAAGCTATGCAGAATGTTGTCAAAAAAGTTGTTTCTGATATAGCAGAAGTTGGGCATTTGCCTGGAGATCATCATTTTTATATCACTTTTGATACAATGCACCCTAAAACGGATATATCAGATAAGCTAAAAGAACAATATCCTGAACAAATGACAATCGTGCTACAGCATCAATTTTGGGACTTAAAGGTCACGGAAGAAACGATAGAAGTTGCACTCTCTTTTGATCAAGTTCAAGAACATCTTATTATACCCCTTGATGGTTTAAAAGGCTTTTACGACCCAAGTGTTAATTTTGGTCTGCAATTTGAAACAATGGCGCAAAGCGACCAAGATAATATTTCTGAAACAACAACAGCCTTGCAAGCGAATGCGGTTGGCTCTTCTGATATTAATGAAGCAGATACGGACAGCTCTGAGGAAACATCCGATCAAGATGAAGCGGCAGCACCGAAAGTCATTTCACTTGACCAATTCAGAAAAAAACCTGAATAATAATCAACATATATCATCGTTGAAATATCAATCCCTATTAAAGAAGATTAAAAATGACAAAAATTCGTATTGAATCAGATTCATTTGGTGAACTTGAAGTGCCTGCAGACAAATATTGGGGCGCGCAGACCCAGCGTTCTTTAGGCAATTTTAAAATCGGTACGGAAACGATGCCCAAACCGCTTATTAGAGCGCTTGGCATTGTAAAGGCCTCAGCTGCAAAAGCTAATCTTGCACTAGATAATCTTGATGAAACACGCGCCAATGCGATTATTTCTGCTAGTGAGGAAGTGATGTCAGGTGATCTTGATGAGCATTTTCCGCTTGTTGTGTGGCAAACAGGCTCAGGCACCCAAAGTAATATGAACACTAATGAAGTGATCTCAAATCGTGCCATTGAAATTTTAAAAGGTGAAATGGGTAGCAAAGACCCTGTACATCCAAATGACCATGTGAACCGCTCTCAATCATCAAATGATACATTCCCAACAGCCATGCATATTGCAGCTGTTGAGCAAATTATCCATGTATTACTCCCTGCTCTCAAGCATTTACATGCAGCGGTAACTCAGAAATCTAATGAATTTGGACACATTATTAAAATTGGTCGTACTCACACTCAAGACGCAACACCTTTAACTTTAGGCCAAGAATTTTCTGGCTACGCTTTCCAGCTAGAGCAAGGCATCAAGCGCGTGGAACATGTTGTTAACGAGCTTTATCCTCTAGCACAAGGCGGTACAGCGGTTGGCACTGGCCTCAATGCAAAGCCAGGATTTGCAGAAGAATTTGCAAAAAATGTAGAACATTTCACCGGTCTACCATTCATTACAGCACCGAATAAATTTGAATCACTTGCAGCCCATGATGCTTTTGTTTCTGCCCATGGCGCCTTAAATACTGTTGCAACCTCCTTATTTAAAATTGCAAATGATATTCGCTTTCTTGGTTCTGGCCCCCGTTCAGGCTTAGGAGAATTAAGTCTCCCTGAAAATGAACCTGGCTCATCCATTATGCCAGGCAAAGTAAATCCAACACAATGTGAAGCATTGACTATGGTATGTACACAGATTTTTGGTAATCATACGACAATCACAGCTGCTGGCAGTCAAGGCCATTTTGAACTTAATGTATATAAGCCTGTTATGGGCTATGCTATGCTTCAATCTATCCGCCTGATTGCTGATGCTAGCGTGAGTTTTGCTGATAATTGTGTCGTTGGTATTAAAGCAAATGAAAAACAAATTTCAGATCTTATGAATCGCTCTTTAATGCTTGTAACAGCATTAGCGCCAAAAATTGGATATGATAATGCAACAACAGTTGCTAAAACAGCGCATAAAAACGGGACAACATTAAGAGAAGAAGCAACAAAGCTAGGCTATGTTACTGAAGCTGAATTTGATGAAATTGTTCGTCCTGAAGACATGATTGCACCAAAATAAAGCGACCAATCAATGCTTATTAAGAAAAGTATCAGGCTTGATGGTCATGCCACGAGCATAGCAATTGAGCCTGAATTCTGGCAAGCTTTGTCTGATATTAGTGTGACACGAGGACAGTCTGTAGAAAGACTAGTGATTGATATTGATAAAAGCAGATCGCCTGATGATAGCCTTGCCTCTGCTATACGTGTTTTTTGCCTCGTTTTTTTTAAACACTAGGCTCTGGGTCTATTAATTTTGTTCAATATTCTCTTAGTTTTATACAATGCACATTGACAAAATTTCATACTTACAGGCTAAACTAGCTTCTAGAATTTTCAAAATATTGAATAACATTTAGTTTTTCGAATGTGATAATTTCAAATTCAAAAACAGCCCAAACCACGCTAAATAATAGAGCGGAATAAAGCGTCGTCATCATCAGCTTTTTTCTGATCATTGGATTTGAAGGGGCTGCATCAGAAGAACCTTTTATGCGCCCATCATCTTGGGGTTCATTTTCTATCCCTATGGGTAGAACAGCAAAAAAGACCAACCACCAAACAATAAAATATAAAGCCAGAGATGTAACAAAAGCCATGAGCTTAAACTTCTTCTAATTCAATTAAAGTGCCAAAAAAATCTTTGGGATGTAAAAATAAAACAGGTTTGCCATGCGCTCCAATTTTAGGATTACTATCCCCTAAAATACGAGCACCATTGCTAACTAGATGATCACGAGCCTGCAAAATATCATCAACTTCATAACAAATATGATGCATACCACCATCAGGGCTTTTCTCTAAATATTTTGCAATAGGAGAGTCTTCACCTAAAGGCTCTAATAATTCAATCTTTGTATTAGGTAAAGAGATGAATACCGTTGTTACGCCATGGTCAGGCAATTCAAGTGCTTCACTTATCTCAGCACCTAAAGCATCAAGATAATATTGACTTGCTTTTTCAAGGTTTGGCACCACAAGCGCAACATGGTTTAACTTACCGAGCATAGCAGCCTTTCAATTTTCAAGATGATATACGCTTAAACTATTTTAGAAATGATCACATGACAAAGCGGCTTTTTGCCCCAGAGCCTGTTAATCTCATTTCGTATAGAGCGCCTAACCGCTTCTTCAACTTTTTCTAACTCTTTGCGGCGCGATTTTGGGATTGAATAAATAGCGCCTTCAATTGTTTCAATCACTTTCTCTTCAATATCCAAACCAAACTCATCATCATAAGGTATGCCTTCCATCCGCACATCAGGCTCAGCCATCATTTCATTATGATGATCCAAAATTATATTAGCAAAAACAATGCCATTATAAGAGAGTTTACGCCTCTCTCTAATTGAAGCTGATTGCGTATCAATGCGGATATTTCCATCTCGACACCATTGACCATGGGCAACAGTCCCTATTATTTCTGGCGTTCCAGGTGCTAGTTTTAAGATATTGCCATTGTAAGCGATAGGCGCGACTTGATACCCTTCCCTTTCTGCAAATATCTTATGTTGGTTTAAATGCCATGCTTCGCCATGAGCTGGCACTACATATTTAGGTTTCAATGCCTGATAAAGCTGCTCTATTTCACCCCTGAATGGGTGACCTGTAACATGAACGCGTTCATTATCAGCTGTAACAATGTCCACACCCTGCTTAACAAGAGAATTTTGAATGGCACCGATTTCTTTTTCATTACCAGGGATAGCTCGTGAAGAGAATACCACTAAATCGCCTTGTGCTAATTTTATAATCGGATGTGCTTTATCAGCAATTTTTTTCATTTGCGCTCGCGACTCGCCTTGAGAGCCAGTACATAAGATCGCTACATTTTGCGCTGGTAAATCTTGAAAAGCAGTGTCTGACAAAAACCTATAGTTAGGATCCAAAACACCTAATTCTTGTGCAACTTGGATATTACGTGCCAAAGCCCTACCAGCGATAATAACTTCTCTTCCTGCAGCTTGTGCTGCTAAATAAATGGATTTTATTCGCGCTATATTAGATGAAAATTGAGTAATAATAACGCGACGTTCGGAAGTGGAGAATATTTTTTCAAATCCACCAACTACTTCACCTTCTGAAGGGCTAACACCTTCTCTCCATGCATTTGTTGAATCCGAAATCACCGCTAAGATGTCTTGCGCTCCAATATCAGTGAATTGTTCTAAAGATGTTGGTGTTCCAATTACAGGGTTTTTATCAAGTTTCCAATCTCCCGTATGAACAAGATTGCCGTAAGAAGACTTTAAAAATATGGCATTAGACTCAGGAATAGAATGAGATACTGGTATGAGAGAAAAACGTATATCACTATTTAGTTGAACGTCTTCGTTAGAATCTATTTGTATAAATTGAGGCATTGTATCTGACTGATAAGCTTCAGCTTTTGCATATAGCATCCCCTTTAAAAAAGATGTGCCATAAACGGGAATATCTAATTCATAGGCAAAATCTAAAACAGCGCCATAATGATCCTCGTGACCATGGGTGATAATCAAACCCAATATGTCGTCTTTTATCGTTTTTGCAAAACTAACATCTGGTAAAATAGTATCAACACCTGGCAAGCTCGCGTCTGGAAAAGAAATGCCTAAATCCACCATCAGCCATTTGCGTTTTTTCTTAGAACCAAAACCATAAAGGCCACAATTCATGCCAATTTCACCAATACCACCTAAGGCCACAAAGATTATTTCAGCATTATCTTGTTTAAATAAATCCATAAAATAGACCCCTATTAGACGATTGCCAAATCGCCTGTCTTTAATTCAATCACTTCACCTGTTTTTGACACAACAACAAGCGTACCGTCATCACGTATATTCTTATATCGAACAATTTGCTTTTGACCGTTAATAGTTGTTTTAAAAGCTGTTCCAACATTAAAAGTAGCTGTACGCCATTCATTCATAAGAATATTGCCTTGACCACTAATCCATCGTTTAATATTTGTTTCAATCCTATTAATGACAATATTGGAAACAGTTTCGAAATTCAACTTATGATTATAAGCTTGTAAATAACCTGTGCTAACACCTTCAAGATTAGGCGCACCAACTATATTTATACCACACCCAATCGCATATCTATTTGTTTGAATATAATCATCACTATTTTTACTAGGAAAGCCTTCGATTAAGATACCGCAAACTTTGGCATCATCGATTAAAATATCATTTGGCCATTTAACATGTAATTTATGATCAGGAAGCAAAGACTGTAAAGCTTGATAAATACTAATACCAACAACAAGAGAAAGAATTGAACATTGAAAATTGCTTTTGGTATCAAAACTAACTTCTAATGCTAATGTGCCAGCAAAATTGCCTTCATTGACATACCAATTTCTTCCATGCCGTCCGCGGCCTGATGTCTGTTTTTGTGTTAAAAACCACTTAGGTTCAATCTGTTTAGACTGTTTTAAATAATCAAGCCCTAGGCTATTTGTTGAACTTGCCTCAGAATATATAAGCTGCTCCCATTGTTCAGTATGGGAGCAAAAACTTATATATGGAAGGTTATGAAAGGTCAGGATTCACCTATAATCTATTAATTAAACATTGCAGCGGCGGCTTGCAACATAAAGTCATCAACAGCAAGTTTAAATAATACAAATAAGATAATCACGGCACTAGAAGCTGCAAGAACAATTTTCAATTCACCTGCCATTGGGTCATGATCATATTCACCTTCGTCAAAGAACATAACTTTGATAACCCGGAGATAATAATAAGCAGATATCACACTTAAAACAACGCCAATAATAGCAAGTGGGTACAAGCCAGCATCAACAGCTGCTAAAAATGCATAAAATTTAGCAAAGAAACCTGCAAGCGGCGGAATACCAATCATTGAGAACATAATCAGTGTCAATAATATTGCCAAAAATGGATTAGACTTACCACAGCCAGCTAAATCAGATATTTTTGTGAGTGAAACCTTATCTTTTTGCATCGCTTGAATACACGCAAAAGCACCTAAAGTCATAAACATATATATCGTAATATAAAGCAACAGGCCATATATGCCTTTTTCATTTTGCGCAGCAAGGCCAACTAAGGCAAAACCCATATTACCAATAGAGGAATAAGCCATTAAACGTTTAATGTCAGACTGAGCAATGGCAGCCACTGCACCAAGAGCCATAGAAGCTACAGCTAGGAAAATTATAATTTGCTGCCAAGCATCACCCATTGGTGCAAAAGCTTCCATAGAAACACGAGCTAACAGCGCCATAGCAGCAACTTTTGGTGCTGAAGCAAAAAAAGCAGTTATAGGCGTGGGCGAACCTTCATAAACATCTGGTGTCCACATATGAAAAGGTGCCGCAGAAATCTTAAAGGCAAGGCCAGCTAAAATGAAGACAATACCAAAAATTACGCCAATCTCATTTGCATTCCCTGAAGCAATGCTTGATGCAATTTGACTGTAACCTATTGAACCTGTGAAACCATAGATAAGGGAAATACCATAAAGAAGCATACCCGAGGACAGCGCGCCAAGAACAAAATATTTCAATCCCGCTTCTGTAGCTTTAACATTATCACGATGAATAGCTGCTAACACATAAAGAGATAATGATTGTAATTCTAACCCGAGATATAATGTAGCCATATCATTTGCAGAAACCATTACCATCATGCCTGCAGCAGCTAAAAGCATCAATACAGGTAGTTCAAATTGTGTGAAATTCTCACGTTTTTTAAACTCAATTGCCATTAAAATAGCAAAACCTGTCCCAATGAGTAAAATGATCTTAAATGCTTTTGTAAAATCACTTACATAAAAGCTACCGAAAAAAGCTGTTGCCTCTTCGCTTCCTTGAGTGAAAATTATAAATATAGTCACCACAACAAGTGCAAGTGCCATTGCAGAGATATGAAGCATTTTAGTGACATTAGAGTTACTAAAAACCCCAACCATAAGCAAAGCTATAGCTCCAAGGATCAGAATAAGTTCTGGTAAGGCGATGGCAAGATTGAGTGTTTCAAACATTGTTAAGTTCCAAATTATAGCATCATTACTTAAGCACAGGCGCTTGAGCGGTTGATAAAGCAGCTTGATAGTTTGTCAGCAATCCATCAACTGAGGCTGAAATTGTGTCTAATATTGGCGCTGGATAAACACCAAATAAAATAGTGAGAATAATGAGAGGCACAAAGATAGCAATCTCCCTCTTATTACAATCGAGTATATTTGTAAGATTATCGTGAATGATTGTACCAAAAACAACTCGACGATAAAGCCATAGAGCGTAAGCTGCACTTAGAACAACACTTGTTGTAGCAAGTGTTGCCACCCATGTATTTGCCTTGAAAGCACCCATGAGCGTTAAAAATTCTCCGACAAAACCTGATGTACCTGGCAAGCCCACATTTGCCATCGTAAAGATCATAAAGATAATTGCAAATGTCGGCATACGGTTTACAAGCCCTTGATAAGCTGAAATCTCACGCGTATGCATTCTGTCGTATAAGACACCAATACAAAGGAAAAGAGCACCAGAAATGATACCATGGCTAATCATCTGGAAAATTGCACCTTCTACACCCTGTTTTGTCGCTGTAAAGATCCCAAGTGTAACAAAGCCCATATGCGCGACAGATGAGTATGCAACAAGCTTCTTAATATCTTCCTGAACCAACGCCACAAGCGAAGTATAAATAATGGCAATAATAGAGAGACCATAAACAATGGGGGCAAATTCTGCAGAAGCTTCTGGAAACATTGGTAAAGAAAACCGCAAGAAACCGTAGCCACCCATTTTGAGCAAAATGCCTGCTAGGATAACAGAGCCTGCAGTTGGCGCTTGGACGTGGGCATCTGGTAACCATGTATGGACGGGCCACATCGGCATTTTCACAGCGAATGAAGCGAAGAACGCAATCCACAACCATGTCTGCATATCAGTTCCAAAATAATGATTTTGCGCAAGATCAGGGATAGATGTTGTGCCAGCATCAATATACATAGCCATCATTGCTACAAGCATTAAGACTGAGCCAAGGAGTGTGTAGAGAAAAAATTTATAACTCGCATAAACGCGGTTTTTCCCACCCCAAATTCCAATGATTAAAAACATCGGAATGAGAGAACCCTCAAAGAATAGATAGAATAATACCAAGTCCAAAGAACTAAATACACCAATCATCATACTTTCGAGCACAAGAAAAGCAATCATATAATGCTTAACTCTGTCAGTAATCGCCGCACTACCCCATATAGCAAAAGGCATAAGCGCTGTTGTTAAAACGATAAATAAAATCGAAATCCCATCAACACCAACATGATAGTTGATACCACCACCAAGCCATTCAATATTTTCAACAAATTGATAGTCTGTTGTGCCTTTATCAAAAGGCAACCATAGAAATAGAACACTAATCACGCACAACACGACAGTGGTAAGCAGCGTGATATAGCGCAGATTATTACGTGCAGCTTCATCTTTATCCCAAGTACCTAAGCTGATTACAAGCGCGACACATAGCGGAATAAAGATTAGAAAAGATAATACATGCGGAATATTATTCATTATATTTGAACCCTAGCTGGACGTCATGAACCATGTTGCAAGCAATGCAACACCGATTAACATCGCAAAAGCGTAATGATATAGAAAACCTGATTGAATTTTTGACATAAAGTCTGCAGAACGAGATACAGCTTTAGCAAAACCATTTGGGCCAAAGCCATCAATAGTTTTCTCATCACCACGTTTCCATAGAAATTTACCGAGCCAAAATGCTGGCTTTACGAATAAGAAGTTATAAAGCTCGTCAAAATACCATTTATTGAGGAGAAATTTATAAATACCTTCTTGTTCTTCTGCAATTTTTGCAGGTAAATGAGGTCGCATGATGTACATGTAATATGCGAGTAAAAAGCCTGCAAGCATCATAACAAAAGGAGAAATTTTAACCCAAGTTGGTACTTTTTTAAGTGCTGCTAGAATTGGCGTATCAGCATAGGCTGGTAATGCACTATTCCAAAAGCCATCAAAATACGCGGCATAGTTTGTTCCACCCACAAAATATGTATAGCCTAGGTAACCTGCAAAAAGAGCACCAAAGCCAAGTATATAAAGAGGTATAAGCATAACATTGGGAGATTCATGCGCATGATCCATCACTTCATGTGAAGCGCGTGGCTTGCCATGGAATGTTAAAAATATTAAGCGCCATGAATAAAATGATGTCATAAAAGCACCTAAGACAAGCATAAAGAATGCCATTTCACTTACTGATGTGGACGATGCATAAGTTGCTTCAATGATAGCATCTTTAGAGACGAAACCAGCAAGACCTGTATGAGTGAGAGGAATACCAAGTCCAGTAATTGCTAAAGTCCCAATCATCATCATGACATAAGTTTTAGGAATGACTTTTCTTAGCCCCCCCATGTAGCGCATATCTTGTTCATTAGAAACAGCATGAATAACTGAACCAGCACCAAGGAAAAGTAAGGCTTTGAAAAAGGCATGTGTAAAGAGATGAAACACAGCGACTGAATAAGCGCCAACACCTAAAGCTACAAACATATAGCCTAACTGAGAACAAGTTGAATAGGCAATAACACGCTTAATATCGTTCTGCACAAGACCAACACTTGCTGCAAAAAAGGCAGTAATAGCGCCAATAAATGTAATGAAGACTAATGCAGTTTCCGAACTTTCAAACAAGAAGTTCATACGGGCAACTAAGAATACACCAGCTGTTACCATAGTTGCTGCGTGAATAAGAGCAGAAACGGGTGTCGGCCCCTCCATTGCATCTGGTAGCCATGTATGCAGTAAGAATTGTGCAGACTTACCCATAGCCCCTATGAATAGCAAAATACAAATAATACTTAAAGCATCTGCTTCAATCCAGAGAAAAGACAAGGACATAGCCTCAAGCTCACCAACACGTGCTGCAATCTGATCGAATTCAATTGTGCCTAATAAAGCAAAAATCGCAAAAATACCAAGGGCAAAGCCAAAGTCCCCTACACGGTTGACTACAAAGGCTTTAATCGCTGCATCTGTAGCAGAAGCTTTTTTATACCAGAACCCAATGAGCAAATAAGAAGCTAAGCCTACGCCTTCCCAACCAAAGAAGAGCTGCATTAAGTTATTTGATGTCACAAGCATCAACATTGCAAAAGTGAATAAAGACAAATAAGCGAAGAAGCGCTGGCGGTCAGGGTCATGGCTCATATATCCTATAGAATATAGATGCACAAGTGCAGATACAGTGTTAACAACAACAAACATAATTACGGTAAGCGTATCAACTCGTATAGCCCATGAAACGTCTAAATCACCAGACTGAACCCAAGTTAAAAGATTAATTCTATCTGTGTGACCAGAAAAACCAACTTCAAAAAAAGCAATCCAAGAAAGAATTGCCGTAATAATCAACAGGCTAGTTGTTATAATTTCTGCTTGTCTTGGCTTAAGTTGATTGCGGCCAAGTCCAGCTATGAGGGCGCCAATAAGCGGCAAAAATAGAATAGCAGTATACATTCAAATTACCCCTTAAGCGCGTTTATATCTTCAACCGCAATAGAATTACGATTTCTAAAGAATGCAACAAGAATAGCAAGTCCGATTGCGGCTTCTGCAGCTGCTACCGTGAGAACAAGCATGGCAAAAATTTGCCCCATTAAGTCACCTAGACTTGAGGAAAAGGCAATAAAATTAATATTCACTGCAAGCAAAATAAGCTCTACAGACATCAAAATAATAATGACATTTTTCCGATTTATAAAAATCCCAAAAATACCAATAATGAAGAGACAAGCGGACACTGATAAATATGCCCCTAATCCAACAGCCATGACTAATTCGCCTCGCTTATTATGCTCAAAATTGAGCCGTTATTTAATTTCATTTTTCTATCGAACAGTTAAACACCCTGTCCGCTTTCAACATCAACAATTTCAATAGAATCTTCACGCTTACGTGCAACTTGTGTCGCAATATCTTGGCGTCTAACACCTTTTTTGTGATGCAGTGTCAGAACAATTGCCCCAACCATTGCGACGAGAAGAATAATACCACTTAATTGGAAGTATAAAATAAACTGCGTATACATAACGCGGCCAATACTTTCTGCATTCGTAATATCTGATGTAATAGGTGCTATTGGTGCTTTTAATAGTTCAGGATCAATCATGTATCCACCAACAACAGTAAGCAGCTCAACAAGTAAAATAACTCCTATCACAGCACCTAGCGGCAAATAACGTAATACACCTTGCTTTAATTTAGCAAAATCGACATCGAGCATCATAACAACAAAGAGGAAAAGAACTGCTACAGCACCAACATAAACAATTAACAAGATCATTGCTAAAAATTCTGCACCAGCGAGTAAAAATAATCCTGCAGCATTTACGAAACAGAGAATAAGAAACAAAACGGAATGAACCGGATTACGCGCCAAAATGACCATAAGCGCCGAGGCAACCAAAATGGCTGAAAGAACATAGAAAAAACCAGCTGCGACTGTCATAATATTTTACGTGCCTTTTTATTATTGTCTTGATTGTGTAGACAACCTAAATTCTATCTAAATGGTGCATCCATACGGATATTTTCCGCAATTTGCCGCTCCCACTTATCCCCATTTGCTAAAAGCTTATCTTTGTCATAGTAAAGCTCTTCCCGCGTTTCAACGGCAAATTCAAAATTTGGACCCTCAACGATAGCTTCTACAGGGCAAGCCTCCTGGCATAAACCACAATAGATACATTTCACCATATCAATATCATATCGTGTCGTTCGGCGTGTACCATCATTACGTCGAGGTCCTGCTTCAATAGTAATTGCCTGCGCAGGACAGATTGCTTCGCATAATTTACAAGCAATACATCTTTCTTCACCGTTAGGATAGCGCCTTAAGGCGTGTTCACCGCGAAAACGAGGGCTAACAGGTCCTTTTTCAAATGGATAGTTAAGTGTTGCCTTCGGTTTAAAGAAATATTTCATAGCCAATACAAAAGCAGAGACAAATTCCTTTAGTAAAAAGCTATTTAATGTTTGTACAAGAGATGTCATTTTTTTTCCTATCCCCTTACGGAGCCCATCCCATGAGCATTAAAATTCCTGATACTGCAACAACCATGAAAAGCGATAGAGGTAAGAATACTTTCCAACCAAGACGCATCAATTGGTCATAGCGATAGCGTGGAACCATTGCCTTAACCATTGCAAACATGAAGAAAACAAGGAAGACTTTTAGTAAGAACCACACAACACCAGGTATCCATGTGAAGATTGCTAAATCGGCTGGCGGTAACCACCCGCCTAAGAAAAGAATAGTTGTAAGAGCACACATCAAAGTAATTGCAGCATATTCACCAAGCATGAACATCATATAAGGCGTTGAGCCATACTCAACCATAAAGCCTGCAACAAGCTCAGATTCTGCCTCTGGCAAATCAAATGGAGGTCGATTTGTTTCAGCGAGCGCGGAAATAAAAAATACAACAAACATGGGGAATAAAGGAATGAAAAACCAATTTAGTAGATAGAAACCATCTAACCCAAGCATTGTTGCAATGCCGCTATCTTTTTGCGCCATAACAATATCAGTCAAATTAAGTGATCCAACACACAAAAGAACCGTTACAATTACAAAACCAATAGAAACCTCATATGATACCATCTGAGCAGCAGATCTCAGAGCACCAAGAAATGGGTATTTAGAGTTTGAAGCCCACCCCCCCATAATCACACCATAAACTTCTAAAGAAGCAATAGCGAATATGAATAAGATACCGACATTAATGTTAGCAATAACCCAACCAGCATCAACAGGGACAACAGCCCACGCTGCAAGCGCGAGTAAACAAGAAATCAAGGGTGCTAATAGAAATACAACCTTATCAGCTGCAGATGGAATAACTGGTTCCTTCAAAACAAATTTCAATAAATCTGCAAAGGATTGAAATAAACCAAAGGCACCGACAACGTTAGGCCCGCGTCTAAGCTGAACTGCAGCCCATATCTTGCGATCTGCTAGAAGTAAATAAGCAATAATAACAAGCAATGTCACAAGGAATAGGACGCTAAAGCCTACCCAAGTTAAGACATATAATATGCTGGACCATAAATCCATATCAATACTCTTTCTTTAACAAATATAACAACTTACTCAGCTGCAATTTGCGTTGTTTGTTTCAATGAAGCACAATCTGCCATTATAGCAGAAGCACGACAAATTGGGTTCGATAAGAAATAAGAATCGAGGCCTGAGCCAAATATCCCTTTTCCAGAAATTTTAGTCACTTTATCACCAGACTCAGTTGATTCTACAACTGGCAAAAGCGCATCAATCTGATTTAAATCAGCATATTCTTGATATAAAGCATTTCTTAGCTGATCAAAACTATCAAATGAAAGCGGTGAACCTACAATCGCGGATAAAGCACGGAAGATAGACCAATCTTCTTTTGCTTCTCCAGGTGGGAATGAAGCTCTTAAACCGCGTTGCACACGTCCTTCTGTATTAATATAAAGACCTGATTTTTCTGTATAAGCGGCTGCAGGTAAAATCACATCGGCGCTGTGAGCCCCTTTATCGCCATGGCTTCCTATATAAACTTCAAACGAGCCTTCGGACTTCTCATAACCACTATCATCTGCGGCATAATTAAAGACAAAGTCATATTTTGCATTATTAATGGCATCAATACCACCATCAAAAACAAGACCAAGCTCTAATGCCCCAACGCTAGATGCGGAACGATGTAAGAAATTATAAGCATTCCAACCATCATCACCTTGTAGAGAAGCAGCAAAATTAGAGATAGCAGCAATAATTTCATTTATATCGCCAGCTTGAGCAGCACCCTCACCTAAGATAATCATTGGACGCTTTGCATTTTCTAAAGTTTTTGCAAAGCTATGCTTACCAGCAAAAAGATCGTTTAAACTATCAGTGCCAATACCAATATGTTCAAAATCATAAGTTAAATCAACATCATCGCCAATAACAGCAATAGGGAATTCACCTTGACGCCAGCGCTTGCGAATACGCGCGTTTAATACTGTTGCATCTTCGCGTGGATTGACGCCAATAAGAAGCAGCGCATCGGCATCTTCAATACCAGCTATCGTTGAATTAAATAAATAAGATCCGCGGCCTAGTGATGGGTCAATGTTTACACCATTACGGCCTTCTATTACATTTGACCCTAAATTGCTCATAAAGGCTTTGAAGGCAAATTGATCTTCAAGGCTTAGTAAATTACCAGAAACACCAGCAATTTTACTTTTATCCGTCGCATTTACTTTCGTAGCAATAGCTTCAAAAGCTTCATTCCAAGAAGTGGGAACAAGCTTACCTTCTTTACGAATAAAAGCACGGTCAAGACGTTGCGCTTTTAAACCGTCCCAATGGAACCTGCTCTTGTCAGAAATCCACTCTTCATTCACCTCTTCATTTAAACGAGGCATAATACGTAGAACTTCGCGCCCACGCGCATCAACACGGATGTTTGAGCCGAGAGCATCCATCACATCAATTGTTTCAGTTTTCGTTAATTCCCAAGGGCGTGCTTGATAAGCATATGGACGTGATGTTAATGCACCGACAGGACATAAATCAATCACGTTACCTTGCATCTCAGATGTCATTGCATGTTCAAGATATGTAGTAATTTCCATATCTTCGCCACGACCTGTTGCACCTAGCTCAGAAACGCCTGCAACTTCAGTTGTAAAGCGGACGCAGCGTGTACAGTGAATGCAGCGCGTCATAATTGTCTTAACTAAAGGACCAATATATTTATCTTCAACAGCACGTTTATTTTCCACATAACGAGAAGAATCAACGCCATAATACATTGCTTGGTCCTGTAGATCACATTCTCCACCTTGGTCGCAAATTGGGCAATCCAATGGGTGATTGATCAATAAGAATTCCATCACACCTTCACGCGCTTTTTTAACCACATCGGAACGTGTCTCAATCACTGGCGGCTCACCATTAGGTCCAGGACGCAAGTCTTTCACACCGTAAGCGCAAGATGCAATTGGCTTTGGAGCGCCCTTAGCTTCAACCAAGCACATACGGCAATTACCTGCAACAGACAGTCGTTCATGAAAACAAAAACGTGGAATTTCAGCACCGGCCTCTTCACAAGCCTGTAATACGGAATAATCATCCGGCACTTCAACTTCAATATCGTCTACGACAATCTTGCGCATGTTCAATTCCTGCATTCATTAGCTAATTCTTCAGAGAAGAAAAAGCGCTTACCTTAGGCAATTGCCTTATTATCTTTCCACGCGCTATGCGTGGCGTTACTTACTCTGCTGCAACGATCACAGGGTCACTGTGAGGATTAGCAGCATATTGATCAATTCTCTTCTCAATCTCAGGGCGGAAATGTCTGATTAACCCTTGAACAGGCCAAGCAGCAGCATCCCCAAGGGCACAGATTGTATGCCCTTCAATTTGGGTTGTTACTTCAAGCAACATGTCAATTTCACGTTTTTGGGCACGACCTTCTGACATACGCGTTAACACACGCCACATCCAACCCGTACCTTCGCGACAAGGCGTACACTGACCACAGCTTTCATGTTTGTAAAAATAGCTGATACGTGTAATCGCTCTAATGATGTCTGTTGACTTATCCATCACTATCACGCCGGCAGTCCCTAAGCCCGACTTCAAATTTCTTAATGTATCAAAATCCATCGGCAAGTCAGCGCATTGCTCTGCTGGCAAGCAAGGAACTGAAGACCCGCCAGGAATAACAGCTAAAAGATTATCCCAACCGCCACGAATACCGCCGCAATGTGTATCAATAAGTTCACGGAAAGGTATCCCCAATGCCTCTTCAACATTGCAAGGTTTATTCACATGACCAGAAATACAAAATAGCTTTGTTCCTGAATTATTAGGTGTACCGATGTTAGCAAACCAATCAGCACCACGACGCAAAATATCAGGAACGACGGCAACTGTTTCCACATTATTGATCGTTGTCGGGCAACCATATAAGCCACAAGCAGCAGGGAAAGGAGGTTTCAAACGAGGCTGACCTTTTTTACCTTCTAAACTTTCAAGCAAGGCAGTCTCTTCACCACAGATATAAGCGCCTGCACCATGAGATAGATATAAATCAAAGTCCCAGCCTGAACCTGCAGCATTTTTACCTAATAAACCAGCGTCATAAGCTTCATCGATTGCACGCTGCAATGCTTCACGCTCACGAATATACTCGCCTCTTATATAAATATAGCCTGTATGAGCTGCCATAGCAAAAGCAGCATAGAGACAACCTTCAATAAGCAAATGCGGATCATTACGCATGATCTCGCGGTCTTTACATGTACCGGGCTCAGATTCATCGGCATTAACAACAAGGTAATGAGGAAGAGGCCCCTCTTCTTTTGGCATGAAAGACCATTTCAAGCCCGTAGGAAAACCTGCACCGCCACGCCCACGTAATGCAGATGCTTTCACTTGCTCAACAATCCAGTCGCGACCATTTTTAATGAAACCTGCGGTTCCATCCCAAGCCCCACGAGCTTGAGCGCCTTTTAGGCCTGCGTCTTGGTAGCCATATAAATTTTTAAAAATGCGATCTTCATCTGCCAGCATTTTTAGTCACTTTCATTTACAAGAGGCGGGAAATCCCTCAACCTTATTTCTTTTTTGTTTTGCGTGCGGAAAATTCTGTTTCACCGCCTTCACTTAATATTTTTGATTGCTCGATCCAATTATCGCGCCCGATACGTCCTTTAAATCGAAGATAGCCATCAACCCAATCAACTTCTTTTTCGCTCCATTTTGCAATTTGATCAAAATGGAAGATACCTAGACTATGTAAAATACCTTCAATCTTTGGCCCAATACCAGAAATTAATTGCAAATTATCAGCCTCACCATCACGTGCTTTCTCTAAGCCCTCTGGACGATCAGCATCATCTAAAGACAAAGTCTCAGCTACCTTTGCTTTAGGTTTTGCTACTGGCTTTACTTCAGCTGATGGAGCCACAGAGACTTTTTCTTTAACTTCAACTTGTTTGATGTCTGCTGTAGCAAAATCGATCAGCGTAGTAGGACCACCGAGAGGCGCTGATAAATGGCGATCTATTTGAGGGCCAGGCGCAACATCTTTACCTGAACGCAAATCAGCTAAAATTTCTTTAAAGCGCTCAGCTGTCAAATCTTCATAATAATCTTTATTAATTTGAACCATTGGCGCATTAACGCAAGCACCTAAACACTCAACCTCAAGCCAAGATAACATACCATCAGAGGTCACGCTATTTTGTTCGCCAATCACTTCACGGCAAACATCTTTGAGATCTTCTGCACCACGAAGCATGCAGGGCGTTGTACCGCATAGCTGTACAAAAAACTTGCCGACAGGTGATAAATTGAACATCGTGTAGAAAGTTGCAACTTCCAAAACACGGATATAAGGCATATCTAACGTTTCTGCGACAACGCGAATAGCAGCTTCAGGCAACCAACCATCGTGCTGTTCTTGCGCACGCCAGAGCAGAGGAATTACTGCCGAAGCCTGTCTTCCTTCAGGAAATTTTGCAATTTGACCCTCAACCCATTTTGCATTTTCTGCATTAAATGCAAATGCGCTTGGTTGTATATCTTGAGGTGCTAAGCGGCGAACTGCCATATTATTGTCCTAATTCAATCTTATACAAAGTTACGGTTTAGCGATCTACTTCACCAAATACAATATCTAAAGAGCCTAAAATAGCAGAAACATCAGCAAGTTGGTGACCACGGCACATAAAATCCATTGCCTGTAAATGGGCAAATCCCGGCGCTCTAATCTTACAACGATAAGGCTTACTTGAACCATCCGAAACAAGATAAACACCAAACTCCCCCTTTGGCGCTTCTACAGCTGCGTATACTTCACCTTCAGGCACTCTAAATCCTTCTGTGTAAAGCTTAAAGTGATGAATGAGCGATTCCATAGACTGTTTCATTTCACCTCTTTTTGGTGGAACGACTTTATTATTCACAGCACTAACAGGCCCGCGTCCTTTTTCACTTAGAAGCAGATTAACGCATTGCTTCATAATTTTCACGCTTTCACGCATCTCTTCCATACGAATAAGATAGCGATCATAGCAATCCCCATTTTTACCAACAGGGATAGAAAAAGACAAATCTTCATAACACTCATATGGCTGAGACTTACGTAAATCCCAAGGCTTACCTGAGCCGCGGATCATAACGCCAGAAAAACCGAGCGCCCATGCTTCTTCGATATCGACAACACCAATATCAACATTACGCTGTTTAAAAATACGGTTTTCTGTTAAGAGACCTTCAATATCATCACATACTTGAAGGAATGGATCACAAAAATCGCCTATATCCTGAACAAGCTCATCTGAAATATCTTGATGAACACCACCGATACGGAAATATGCAGCATGCATACGTGCACCACAAGCACGCTCATAAAACACCATCAGCTTTTCACGTTCTTCAAAACCCCATAATGGCGGTGTTAAAGCACCAACATCCATTGCTTGTGTCGTTACATTCAACAAATGAGATAACAAACGACCAATTTCAGAGTATAACACTCGGATTAGTTGACCGCGGTAAGGCACTTCAAGACCGATCATCTTCTCTGCAGCGAGCGCAAAAGCATGCTCTTGGTTCATAGGAGCAACATAATCAAGTCGATCAAAATAAGGAATAGCCTGCAAATAAGTCTTATGCTCGATCAGCTTTTCAGTACCGCGATGCAAAAGACCAATATGCGGATCAACACGATCAACAACTTCACCATCCAACTCAAGCACAAGACGCAACACACCATGCGCAGCTGGGTGCTGTGGCCCAAAGTTAATGTTAAAGTTTCTAATGTCAGTTTCAGCCATTTGCCTAGACTTTTCTCTTAAAATTATTGTTCAGTTGCTTTTTCATCACCAGGAAGAATATATTCCGCCCCTTCCCAAGGACTAACATAGTCAAACTGCCTAAATTCTTGCGCTAGCTTTACAGGCTCATGCACAACACGCTTTAATTCATCATCATAACGCACTTCTGTAAATCCTGTAAGGGGAAAATCCTTACGCAATGGGTGACCACGGAAACCATAATCAGTCAGCAAGCGACGTAAATCAGGGTGACCAACAAAGTAAATACCATAAAGATCATAAGCTTCACGCTCAAACCAATCAGCGCCTGGGAAAATATCGGTTATGCTGTCTATCGGTGTCTGCTCATCAGTCTCTAGTTTCAAACGGATACGCGTATTTAAGCTTGGCGATAAGAAGTGATAAACAACATCAAAACGATTTTCACGCGAAGGATAGTCAACACCGCAGACATCAATGAAAGACTTAAACTGACAATTACTGTCATCCCTTATAAATCTTACAATATTAACAATATGCTTTGGCACCACCTCTAAAGTCAACTCACCAAAAGCAATAGTTGAGGATATAATGTAAGCCTTAAGTTTAGAGTCTAAGTAAGCTTTCAACTCAACGATATCATTTTGTGCAATCATTTTTATTACCGTTCAATTGTACCAGTACGACGAATTTTTTTCTGCAAAAGCAAAACACCATAAAGCAAAGCTTCCGCACTTGGAGGGCAGCCAGGCACATAAATATCGACAGGCAATACGCGATCGCAACCACGAACAACAGAATACGAATAGTGGTAATATCCACCACCATTTGCGCAGCTACCCATAGAAATCACATAACGAGGCTCTGGCATCTGGTCATAAACTTTACGAATAGCAGGCGCCATCTTGTTTGTTAATGTACCTGCCACAATGATAACATCAGACTGACGCGGACTAGCACGAGGCGCAAAACCAAAACGCTCAACATCATAGCGCGGCATAGACATTTGCATCATCTCAACGGCACAGCAAGCAAGACCGAATGTCATCCACATCAAAGAACCAGTACGCGCCCACTGAATAAGATCATCTGTTGATGTTGCAATAAAACCCCTATCAGCCAACTCAGCATTCACAGTTGTAAAGAAAGGATCTTGAGGATTTACCGCAGCACCAGTATCTGGATGATGGGTCGGTAAAGCATTTGGATTGACGATTAATCCCATTCTAATGCGCCTTTCTTCCACTCATAAATAAAGCCAATAGTCAAAATACCTAAAAAGATCATCATAGAAGTAAAACCAAACCAGCCAACTTCTTTCAAAGAAATTGCCCAAGGAAATAGAAAGGCGACTTCCAAGTCAAATATGATGAATAAAATAGCAACCAAATAGAAGCGCACATCAAATTTCATACGCGCATCATCAAAAGCCTCAAACCCACACTCATAAGCAGATAGTTTTTCAGCTGTTGGTTCTTTGTATGCAAGCAAAAAAGGAGAGATGAGCAATGCAACGCCGATTAGCGCTGATACACCCATAAATATAACTAATGGCAAATAAGCCTCGAGCATAGCTTCCACTTAGATTCTCCTTGAATTTTTCTTACGGATATCGACTATTTCTATATATTTCAAGTCACTTATCAATAAAACACAGAGTATATTTAAACATTATGACTAAATCATTTATACAGAAAATTTCAATAACAAGGAAATTAACGAGAAAAAATACTTTAAAAACAATCTGTTGACAAAATTTTAAAGCGAAGGAAAATAAATACAAATAGAAAAATCATTAAAATTTGAAGCTAAATCATATAACCCTGCGTCAATTTTACCCCATCCGTAAAAGCTCATTTATTCATTACTTTTTCTAACCATGAAATAATTGCTTTTTGCTCAATCTCTCCATTTAAACTAGGGGCATGGCCGGCACTTTCAACCTCAACAAGCATTGCATTCTCCTTTGATTGCACCATTTGATTGGCTATTGAGCTTGGTAGTAATTTAGACTTTTCCCCTCGGATAATAAGAACAGGACAAGAAATCGCATTCCAAACTGGTGTAAGGTCAATGTCTTCTGATAACTCCCCTGCGCGCATTTTATCGCCAATTTTAGGATCATAGGTTAGTTGATAACGACCATCATGCATTTCTACTAAGCTATTTAAAGCAAGATTATGCCAACTTTCATCAGACATGGGGGCAAATTCATGGTGCACATTTTTCAAATGAGCTTTGCCTTCCTCGAAATTATTGAATTCTCGCTTTTTACCAACATAGGCGGCAATTTCTTGCAAAGACTCACTTGGTATTATAGAGCCAACATCATTTAATATCAGCGCTTTAATTGGATTTTTGGGTAATGAGGCCATCAGCATGCCAATAATACCACCCATAGATGTGCCTAGCCATGCAATGTTGGATAATTTATGGCGAGCGAATAAATGGCTAACATCCGTTATATATTGAGGGAAATCATATAAATGATCGCTAGCTAGCCAATCGCTCTCTCCCCTACCCGCCATGTCAGGGCAAAAAACGTCTCCAAAATGACATAGCGCAGGTGCAATCATGTCAAAATCAGATTTATTGCGGGTAAGGCCATGAACACAAACTGTAGCCATATCCTTTTTTTCGCCTTGCCAATGATTATAGGCAATTTGGTGGAAACCTAATTGAGAAATAGTTTGATAATAGCTGCACTGACTTGTCTTCATGTGATTCTTAGCCCTTCCCTTTATCATTTTGCCTATAATGTATAAGGAACAGAGCAATGCTGCAAGCTAGACTCAGAGCCTAGCCGCGACCTCTATAGGGGGGGACATCCTGATCAGGAATCCATACGCCAGCTGGACGTTCACCTGTTTGCCAAAAAACATCAATTGGAATACCACCTCTAGGATACCAATACCCACCAATGCGCAGCCATTTGGGATGAATGAAATCCGCTATTGTGCGAGCAATCTGTATAGTGCAATCTTCATGAAAAGCACCATGATTACGAAATGAGCCTAAGAATAGCTTTAAGGACTTACTTTCCACAAGCCATTCGCCTGGCACATAATCAATCATAATATGCGCAAAATCCGGCTGAGACGTCATCGGACATAAGGATGTAAATTCTGGCGCAGTAAAACGAATATTATAGTCAATATCAGCCTGTGGGTTTTGCACCCGCTCCAATATAGCCTCTTCAGGGCATTGCGGCATAACAGTTGCCCCGCCAAGCTGTTGAAGATCTTTATAAATTGAATCTGTCATCATCTATCCTAAATAAATTATACACCGCGTTTATTGCCCCAAAGCCAGACATGAAGCTGTGGCAGAACATGAGCATTATACCATTTTTTTTCATTCACTTTATTGATCAGCCATTCATATTTTTGCTGGTTTTGCAAAAGATCAAAAGTGGAATCTGCATCTACATTATCATTGCCAGGCTGAAGATAGAGCGGCAAATTACTATATTTTTGCGCAACATCATAAGCCCAATCAAAATCAACATCATCAAATATGACAATTTTCAAAGAAATATTTGGCTTATACATCGCTTGGCTCAAGCAATTCTCAAACATATCCCAATTGACTTCATGTCCACTTGAAGGGGGTTTTGGACTTAAGACAAGCATATCTAACGCGTTAAACCATGGCGCAGCGATAGAGCCCTGCGTTTCACAAGCAAATTGATAACCCTTTTGCTTACCCATCTCTATGACAGTTGAAAAATCTTGAATGGCAGGGTTCCCGCCAGAAATTGAGACAAGAAGTGGAACAGATGAAGAAAGCAGCTCTACCTTATGCCAAATTTCTTGACTTGTCATTTTTTGCCACTCATGACGATATTCACTCTTAACCGCATGCAAGCTATCACACCAAGAGCAACGATAGTCACAGCCTCCTGCCCTGATAAAAACAGTCGGACGACCAATTACAGCCCCCTCCCCTTGGACTGTAGGACCAAAAATTTCCGCTATACGCAAATCTGTCATGGACGATATTCAGCCCAAGTCTTTGGTGTTTCAGAAACTTTAACAGCGCTTGTTTCCGGCCATCTTTGTTTGCACCATGTGTAAAAATGATAGGCTATATTCTCAGCTGTTGAATATTCTTCTAAAATATCATTCAAATGGCGATGATCAAAATTATCATCAATATAGGTTTTTAATTCTTTTAATTCGCCATAATCACGAACAAATCCATCTTGATCTAAAGTTTTGCCAGCAAGTTCAACGACTATGATATAATTATGGCCATGCATACGCGCGCATTGATGATCTTCATGAAGGTGATCAAGCTGATGTGAGGCTGAAAAATGAAATTCTTTACTGATGCGAAACATTAAGTAGCCTCATTTTGCTGAATGGTTTTTTGCCAAAAATGAGGATCTTCATATTGCGTTGGATCTGCAATACCAGCTAAATGAAAGGCCTCTGCACGTTCAACACAAGTGCCGCAACGACCACAATGATGTACTCCACCCTTATAACAAGACCATGTTTGCTCAAATGGCACTTTAACTTTTGCGCCTTCTGCAACGATGTCAGCCTTTGTACGGTTCACAAACGGCGTATAAAGAGAGATATCAGCATAGCCATCTAATGCAGCGCGCTGCATAGCATCAAAATTCCGCGTAAAAAGAGGACGGCAATCTGGATAAATGAAATGATCACCGCCATGAACAGCTGTGGCGACCCGCTCATCCTTTGTAGAAGCTGCTACACCATAGGCAATTGTCAACATGATCGCATTGCGATTTGGTACAATTGTTGTTTTCATGGTTTCTTCGGCATAATGCCCATCAGGCACGTCCAGATCATTTAACAAGGCGGAACCTGTGAGGGCGTTACCGACAGAGGTCAAGTCTATGACATGGCAAGGCACGTTAAGATGCTGGGCACACTGTTTTGCAAATTCAAGTTCTTTATTATGGCGTTGTCCATAATCAAAAGATATCAAACGTGTAAGATTACCTTCACTTGCTAATATATGAGCAAGGCAAACGCTATCCAACCCGCCTGAGCAGATAAGTGCAGTTTTCATTAATCTAAAATCCTTGTTTTAAATAACCGGGTGAGCTGCGACCGGGTATTATTCAGCTATATAACTAAATATATTTAGTCAAGTAGAATAAAATATTACAAGAGATTTACTGCACTTTTATTGAGGCAGTGACTGTAACAAAAGAGAGATTTTTTGCCCTCATATTATATATAATTTTCTCATTTCCTTTGAATCCCTTCTTAGGAATATAGTTTACTCTAAGTGCTTTAATTTCAGCACCTACACAACCTTTTCTTTCGCTTTTATAATCAACAACTTTCTTTTTAATCTTGCCATTTTGAGGTTTTTCAATAAGAATCAAATCAAATTTTCTTAGTGAGTGACAATTATTATTGGTTGCTTCATGATAAATTAAAATTAAATTTTCATCAGAATTCATAGTTTTAGAAATTACAACATTAGCCTCATTATACTTAATATTTGCATTAGTACCTAATGTCATTTCTGCCCTTGCATAAGGCATATCTAAAAACAAAATTAAAAAAGTAGAAAATACAATTGCCAACAAATTAATTTCTTTTTTCATGCCATCTCTACCTTCTATAAAAACAAAAATTTATATACTGTATATGATATATATATTTTCTTGGAATAAAGCTAGGCTCAGGACCTATTAATTTAGTCCTGAGCCTAAAGCGCTTATAATGTAGAATATAAATAATAAGGATCACATCTGAATGCGAATAGCTGGCTTTCCATCCGGATTAAGCGCATAAATTCTGACTGTAACGCGCGGGCTATAATCAACTAGATCATCATCTAAACCGACCATATAACGCAGCAGATCAGACTGAGAGCCTGTTGTTGCTTCAAAAAGAGCGTTAGCCTCTTTTTCAAATTTCGATGTTTTTGACAGAGGAAATTCAATTAACTCAAACGACTTATTTGCCATAAATTTGGCTCCTACACATTACTCAACACTGCAATTAAAAGCTAGAAATACTCACCAAGCTATTTAATTGCGTAACAACTAATTTCTTTCTTTTTCATATTTTCACAAAT
>WTKA01000097.1 GCA_011524605.1 Hyphomicrobiales bacterium
TTCGAAAGCCGATGTTAACAACTTTGTTACAAGGGATTATTTAAAGTGTGATGTTTTGAAATATTTAAACGGATTTTTTTGAAGCATTTTCCAAGTCTAGACCGAATTGAAATCTAATTCAATTTTCCTCTGACAAGGCCATTAAAACTACTTTCTGCATCACTGAAATTATGTCCCATCGCCATATGTTTTAACTTTGTCAAAGTTTCTTTTTTTCAGGTCTTCCCGATCTATTATAAATGAAATTTGGTACTCATATTGCATTATAAACTGAAAAATATTGACTTTCCCTTCTAGATTTGCGTGTTTCAAACTTTGGAAAGTATATAAGTGACCAAGGATCTGATGATAATTTGCATAATAATACTTAACTGTGTCTTCAGGTAACAAAAAACCTTCATATGGTGCAAACTCATCAGCTAATATACTTTGAAATGAAATATCAATTTGCTGCCAAATTTTTGGATCATTTGCAGCTCGAACAAAGAGTGATCGGAGCGCATTTAATAAAATGTAAAATACTTCTGAAGGCCCCGCCGGAGTATCCTGGTTTTCTTGATTTGATGAATCAATGTTTAGGCAATCTATAATCCAAGCGCGAAATTCGGCTCTTGTCTCAGCGGATACTTCAGTAACCATGCCTATTGATTGTGCACGCTTCATCCAATCCAGAGCTTGTTCAACAGTATGCAAGTACTGTTCATCAGATGCTGGCAAAGACTTACGATTATTAAATACTCGATCATCTGGTTTGTGATTTTTCTCTTTTCGTCCTTTGCGTAATGCATAATCACCTAGAGATGATGCATAATGATAAAGCATCGCACCAAAAGCTGGAAATGTTTCTTGCAAATAATATTCCCTAATTTCCGGATAAGACCGATGTATATGTGTCCAAGAAATATATCTCCGATTTCTACCACTATTTTCAAAATAATTTGCTATCTCAAAGAGTTGTAAAAAATGTGGTTTAAGCGCTTTCTTAGTCATACGACATTCTAAGTCATGCGCTGTCTCACGAAATACTCTAAGTAACTGTTTATCCTCAATCTCCATTGGAATTTTTCCTTCAGATCGAATTTTATGAAGGATTTCATTTTCATCCAACAAATCGATATCAGGTAATGTGGGTACTTTAATAGGTAAGAGAGGCCACTCTTTTAGCAATCGACCTGTCAGTGGTGTATCCCAAAGCTGGCCTAACAGGCGTTCCTGCTTTCTATCCAATACAGCCATAGGATATCCAGGTGGATCGCGTTGAGCTGTAGAAGAGGGTGCATCTGCAACATATATGACTTTCCAGTTACCCTCGTTTTCATGATCATCCACTGTCCAATTCATCTCTTCATCTAAGTTCGCAAATATAAAAATCATTCCGTCCGTCGGGAAATCTGGATCAATGTTTGGAAGTTCAGTGCAATCAATTTGTGCAATAAAATGTAATGGTATATTTATAGGGTAAGCGTCTTTTGGAACCTGTTCCTCGGATATAGAGAATGGCAACAACCTAGGCTCTGCAATACAACGACAAGGCCACTCAATATGTGAAGGAAGATTAGGTAATCCGCCTTGTTTCGTTCTACCAATGGCAGTAGATGCTGTCGGAAAAGGTTTGGTGAGAAATATAGCCTCAGCTATTTGTTCTTTAGTAATATTTTCACACAAAGTGATCAATTCCTTATTTTCAAATAAGGTGATCAATTCCTTTTGCAGCTTCTTCTCTAAACGAGACTTAGCTTGATATGAGTAAGCGCTGCACAAAATATAACATCCCATTGCTATAGCAAAATACTGGATTGAAAATATACTTAGGTACATAAGAAGCGTATCATATGATGGAACTATGCCGTCTACGAACAATAAGATCTTTCTATCGCTCATACCTTTGTACGACATGATAAACCAAAGAAAGATTGCCGCTGACAGAAACCAGTAATTAACAGAATTAAAAAGCAGTCTCTTAAATATCCAAAACCAACTCGGATCTTTAATTGAACGCTCTAATATTCTATCTTTTGATTTTTCATACCTGTTGTCTAATTTTTCTTTAACATAACCTGGTAATCTAATGCCAAAAATCGACAAACTAAGTGTTATTATAATAGTTACTAGGATAAAAGATAGCAAAAATCCTATTTTAACAATATCCGAGATAATAAAACCTGCAAAAGCTGGTACTATGAATATTACAGTAGCCCGCATCGCAAACATTGGAAAATACTTGATGGATGACTTATATTGCGCGTTATTCAAATTCAGAAAATGAAGCGTGCCTAAAAAAATAATTGTCATCCAGATTAAATAATTGAAAAGCCATCCAATCCCGATTTGAAATTCAATTAGTGCTTGATTAATTATTAAAACTGCAATTGCAAAAATCATTGTATAGGGGCGTTGAAAAATATAATTAAATGCAGCTTCGCGGGGCTTCTTACTTAATTTCATTTTTCAACCTCAAACAATACAAAATACCTCACAAATATCGCATAGCTATCAAACAAGCAAGTTGATAAAAATACTTTCCTAATCAGCTTCTATCAAGTTCACCTTATATGGTCTTGTCAGAGTAAAATTGAATTGGCTTTGAATTTG
>WTKA01000039.1 GCA_011524605.1 Hyphomicrobiales bacterium
CCAAACCAATCAATTTTTATAAGATTATTTGCATTATTTTATAGAATAAGGCATTCATGGGGTGAATTAGAATTAATTATTAAGGTATATGATGGCTATATCTACCCCAAAACTACCAAAACTTGGCGCTGCTATGAATATTGGTGAAATCGCGCATTTTCAGGACTTTTTATTTGAAACGGATCGCGATTTAGAAATTCAAGATTTTATCGGGACAGATGTTTTAGATGGCAATTTTGATAATGCTGTAAAACGCCTAAAAAAAGCATTGGAAGGCTATGGCGGGCGCCTTAGTTTGCACGGGCCATTCAAAGGTTTTTCGATCTATTGCAAAGATGAGCTGATTATGGAAGCTGTGCGCGCGCGCATTTCAAAATGTCTTGATGCTGTTGAGGCCGTCGGAGCCACGCAAATGGTTTTACACAGCCCGTATAGTTTTTGGGCTGCACAAAATGATCAAATTCTCAATGGCTACGTTAATAAAATGGTAGAACAAACGGCAGGTCTTTTAGAACCGCTTGTAAAGCGCGCCCATGATATTGGCTGCGTCATTGTGATTGAGAATATTGAGGATCCTGATCCTGAATTTCGCAAAACTCTTATTGATATGATTGATAGCCCTGCTTTAAAGGCAAGTTTGGACACAGGTCATGCCCATTGTTCCATTGGCATTCAAGCCGATAGCGCCACAAGTCAACAGCATATTGATGGGCTTGGTGACCGCCTTGTTCACATGCATTTGCATGATAATTACACGGATGGGGACTGGCATCATATCCCTGGTCAAGGCAATATTGAATGGGAAGTTGTTTTTGATAGTATTAAAAATTTAACAGCGCCCCCACGCCTGATTTTAGAGCTAAGAGACCGTAAAGAGCTTGCAAAAGCGGCTCAATATTTAATCGATAAAGGATTGTGCGTTTAAAGATTTTATTCGTGACTGTAATGGATAGGCATGATTTTCGAAAAAATTATTAAAACAATTGCCAATAGCTCTTGTAAATAAGCTTCCTAATCCTTATTCCTGATTAGAATAGCATCGTCTTTAGGATAAAAAATGACAGAATTTTCCCCTCGTGAAATCGTTTCAGAACTTGACCGCCATATTATTGGCCAAAAAGATGCAAAGCGGGCGGTTGCTATTGCCTTACGCAATAGGTGGCGCCGTAAGCAGTTAGAAGAAGATTTAAGAGAGGAAGTCACACCTAAGAATATTCTTATGATTGGGCCTACAGGGGTGGGTAAAACGGAAATTTCCCGCCGACTTGCAAAATTAGCGAATGCGCCTTTTGTCAAAGTGGAGGCAACTAAGTTTACGGAAGTTGGTTATGTTGGTCGTGATGTAGAGCAAATTATTCGTGATTTGGTCGAGGTGTCTATAGGGCTTGTGCGTGAGAAGAAGCGCAAAGATGTGGAAACACAAGCTCATCAAAATGCCGAAGACCGCGTTTTAGATGCTTTAACAGGGGCAAGTGCTTCGGAAGCAACGCGGCAAACTTTTCGCAAAAAGCTAAGAGAAGGCACGCTGGACGATAAAGAGATTGAAATTGAAGTTGTGGCAACGCCTTCCATGCCAAGCTTTGACATTCCTGGTATGCCTGGCGCTCAAATGGGCATGATTTCCCTTGGGGATATGATGGGTAAAGCCTTTGGGCAAAATACGAAAAAGCGAAAAATTTCTGTAAAAGATAGCTATGATATTTTGTTGGCGGAAGAGGGCGATAAATTGCTCGATGAAGAACAGCTCACAGCAGAAGCCATTGAGTTAGCGCAAAATGATGGCATTGTTTTTATTGATGAGATTGACAAAATTGCTGCGCAAAAAGAAAAAAGGGGCGGGGAAGTCTCGCGCGAAGGGGTGCAGCGAGATCTTCTTCCTCTTATCGAGGGCACAACTGTGTCTACTAAACATGGCGCTGTTAAAACCGATCATATGCTCTTCATATCATCGGGGGCTTTTCACGTAGCAAAGCCTTCAGATTTATTACCAGAATTACAAGGTCGCTTGCCTATTCGCGTAGAGTTACGAGCGCTAACGCGTGATGATTTTATAAAAATCTTAAATGATACGGAAGCAAGTCTTATTCGCCAATATATTGGTCTTATGGCAACGGAAGGCGTATCTTTAAGCTTCACGCAAGAGGCAATAGAAAAAATTGCAGATATTGCAGTTGAAATTAATGCAAGCGTTGAAAATATTGGTGCGCGGCGTCTTCAAACTGTTATGGAGAAATTATTAGAAGACTTGTCTTTTGATGCGCCGGATCGTCCTGATGAAGATGTTGCTGTTGATGCCAGTATGGTTGAAGAAAAACTTGAAAGTCTTGCTAGAAATACGGATTTGTCACAATTCATCCTATAGATATATCTTAAGCAAGATTGATTGTTTATAATGATTGTCTTTTGGCATTATTTATCAAACTGCAAAATTTATAATATATGAAAGGTCGCTATCTTTTCTTAAGCGGCCTTTTTTATTCTGCTGACTTAAGCTGATTTATAAGGAATAAGTTTAGGCTCAGGACTTGATTATTTAGTCCGTTCTGCACCAATAGATTTACATTGTGAACGGACAAGAAAG
>WTKA01000087.1 GCA_011524605.1 Hyphomicrobiales bacterium
AAGTGCGACTGCACGTCGGAGCTTATGCTCCGCCCTCACGGAGACATGAGCGTAGCGAATTGTCGTGAGTGCAAATAGACGCAACCCGTCCCCGCATCAAGTGCGGGGAAAATATGTTGTTAGCTTTAGGCACTCAAACAAGCACTCCCTTAAACCTACATTTCAACTGCAGCTGCTTCCAAAGCTTGAATGTTTGCTTGTGTCAAACCAAGCACCATGGCGAGATTTTCAAGATAGGTTTTGCCCACCGCATCATCTTTATCCAATACCATGGAAGAGAGGAGATAAACTTCACCCGCTTCCACATCATTTTGGATAAGCTTTGCTACTTCGCGCATTGGTTTTGGCGCCATCATTTCATCAAGCAAGAATAAGCGTGCTTCTGTAGACACATTCATTGTTTCTAATGCTTCGGTAATGCGTGATTTTTCTTCTTTTGTAATATGGCCATCTGCATTTGCCGCCGTGATCATTGCAGAAAGGAATAGCTTTGTCTGTCTGTCTTCATCAGCGCCATCTGTTGGCTCATTGGCGTGGTCAATATGGGGAACAGACTGAATGATACCGCCTTGACCGGGTGCTGGTTGAGCGGCTGGCGCTGCATTGCCTGAACTATTGCTCAATGCTTTATAGGCCAAAGCGCCAAGAGCCGCCGCGCCGCCTGCCCGCACTAAATGTTTTGTTTTCATACCGCCAAGCAGCAAACCAGCAACGCCGCCAAGGGCAGCGCCTTTTGCAAGACCAGCATTATTGCCCAGCTTCTGATCGACTTGACTATTAAGGTCTTTCGCACCTGTTGTCACTTGACCTAAAATATTTTCTAAAACAGAGCGATTAAGCATTTCATATTCCCTTTTTCATTATTAGCAAAGAATTTTGTTGTCGCATTATATATCAGATATGTCTTAACATTATTCAAGATGGGTAAACATTAAATCTTCGTAATGATGAAGGCTTCCCTTAAGCGCAAAAATATGCTTTTAACCCATAATCGAATTTACTTTGCTTCAAGCATTCATTTCAGCAAATGAACTCAAGTGAGATAAGGATAACAATATGACCGATCTTGTCGGGTTGGAAAATCAGATCATCGCGCAAATTGATGCGGCCAATGATGAACAGTCTTTAGAAGAAACCCGTGTCAGCGCATTAGGCAAAAAAGGCGTTGTTTCAGAACAGATGAAATCTTTGGGCAAAATGTCCCCCGAAGAGAAAAAGGAAATGGGACCTAAGCTCAATGGCTTAAAAGAGCGTATTAACGCTGCCATTGTTGCCAAGAAAGATATTTTAAAGCGTGCAGCCTTAGAAGCAAAACTAGCGACAGAAACTGTTGATGTGACCTTGCCGCTAAAAACGGCAGCACAAGATGCAGGACGCATTCATCCTATTAGCCAAGTTTGGGAAGAAGTAACAACTATTTTCGCTCAAATGGGTTTTGCCAGTAAGGAAGGTCCTGATATTGAAACAGAATATTATAATTTTGATGCGCTGAATATGCCCCCCTCTCATCCTGCCCGTCAGATGATGGATACTTTCTTTTTAAACGATCAAGAAGATGGCAAGAAGCGCCTTTTACGCACTCATACAAGCCCTGTGCAAATTCGTACGATGATTGATCAAGCCCCCCCTATTCGCATCATTGCGCCAGGACGTGTTTACAGATGTGATTATGATCCAACACATACGCCCATGTTCCACCAAGTGGAAGGTCTTGTTATTGATAAGGGCAGCCATATGGGTCATTTAAAATGGGTTTTAGAGACATTCTTAAAATCATTCTTTGAAGTAGATAGTGTTAAACTTCGTTTCCGCCCTAGCTATTTCCCCTTCACTGAACCATCAATGGAAGTTGATGTGGGATGCCAACGGGTAGGCAATGAATTACGCATTGGCGAAGGAGATGATTGGTTAGAAATTTTAGGCTGCGGCATGGTGAACCCCAATGTATTACGCAGTGTTGATTTAGATCCTGATGTTTATCAAGGTTTTGCATGGGGCATCGGTATTGACCGCATTACCATGCTAAAATATGGCATGCCTGATTTACGCGCCTTTTTTGATGGCGATACGCGCTGGGCAAAACATTATGGATTTAAGGCGCTTGATGTGCCGTCACTTACTGGAGGGTTAAGCCGATGAAATTCACGCTTTCCTGGTTAAAAGATCACCTAGAAACAAAAGCAAGCCTAGAGCAAATTGTTGAAACGCTTACAATGATTGGCCTTGAGGTGGAAGAGGTTGTTGATCCTGCTAAAACTCTTGGCGGCTTTGTGACAGCAAAAATCGAAGCAGCCGAAAAACATCCTGATGCTGATCGCCTAAAGGTCTGTAAAGTCAATACGGGCAGCGAAATCGTGCAAGTTGTTTGCGGCGCGCCAAATGCTAAAGCAGGCATGATTGGTGTTTTCGCCCCTGTGGGGACTTATATTCCTGGCCTTGATGTAGAGCTGAAAAAAGGACGTATCAGAGGCGTCGATTCCTTAGGCATGATGTGTTCTGAAAGTGAGTTAGAGCTATCTGAAGATCATGACGGCATCATTGAACTTTCAGAAGATATCGCAATTGGCCAAAAAGCTTTTGAAGTTTTAGGCGCGAATGATCCTATGATTGAAATTGGCATTACGCCAAATCGCCCCGATTGCTTAGGCGTTTATGGCATAGCACGAGATTTAGCTGCAGCAGGTCTTGGCGAATTAAAAGAAACCAGACCAAAAGCGATTGCAGGGCAGTTTGATAGCCCTATTAAAATTGATCTTCAATTTGATGATGAAACAAATGCCGCTTGTCCGCATTTTACAGGGCTATACATTAAGAATGTGAAAAATGGTCCTAGCCCTGACTGGATGCAAAAGCGATTAAAAGCGATTGGCTTACGTCCTATTAATGCCCTTGTGGATATGACAAATTATATTTCTTATGATCGCGGTCGCCCTCTTCACGTTTATGATGCCGATAAGGTTCAAGGAAATATACATGCACGCATGGGCAAAGCAGGTGATAAATTTACCGCCCTTGACGGCAAAGATTATGAACCACAAGAAGATATGTGTGTTATTGCAGATGATAGCGGTGCAATTGGTTTTGGCGGCATCATGGGCGGCGAGAGCACGGGCTCTCAGCCTGAAACGGTGAATGTATTTATTGAATCTGCTTATTTCGATGCTGTTTCCACGGCAATGACAGGCAGAGCAACTGGTATTTTATCAGATGCACGCTATCGCTTTGAACGCGGTATTGATCCAAACTTCACCCTTTCAGGGCTTTATTTAGCAGCTCAAATGGTGATGGATTTATGCGGGGGTGAACCAAGCCATGCTGTGATTGCAGGCGACCCGCCAGAACGCAATCTTGTTATCGAATTTCCTTGGAGTGAAGTTAAGCGCCTCACTGGACTAGATATTTCAAATGTTGAAGTTAAAGTTATTTTGCATTCGCTTGGCTTTTTTGTCAGCGGCATGGATGAGATTGTTCATATATCAGCGCCAAGCTGGCGCCCTGACATCCAAGGCAAAGCAGATTTAGCAGAAGAAATTGTCCGTATTGTGGGTCTTGATAAAGTTGCGCCTACGCCCTTGCCTGCAATAGAAGATTCTTCTCGGCAAATATTAAGTGTGACGCAGAAGCGCGTGCGCCAATCTAAACGCATGCTGGCAAGTCGAGGCATGATTGAAGTCATCAACTGGTCTTTCATTCCCCACAACCATGCAAAACTATTTGGCGGCGGGCAAAATGACCTGCAGCTGATGAACCCATTATCGCAAGAAATGTCGGATATGCGTCCTTCTTTAATCCCGGGTCTTTTATGTGCCGCGCAGCGTAATGCGGATCGCAGTCTTGCTGATATTGCCATTTTTGAAGTTGGCCAAGCCTATAAAGGATCGGGTGAAACTGAGCAGCAATTTATTGCCGCAGGGGTGAGACGCAATACAGCAACAATGACGGGGGGCGGCCGCCATTGGCGCGACACACCAAATCAGGTCGATGTCTTTGATGCTAAAGCAGATGCCTTAGCCATCTTGTCAGATCTAGGCGTGAATATTGATAATGTGCAAATTCAAACAGATGCGCCAGAGTGGTATCATCCAGGTCAATCAGGCCGCATTATGCAAGGGCCTAAAATCTGCCTTGCTCATTTTGGCGCTTTGCATCCCCTTAGTCTCGAGGCTCTGGATGTGAAGGGAAATATTGTAGGGTTTGAAGTCTTTTTAGAGGCAATTCCACAAGGACGGAAAAAAACAGCATCAAAACCGGCTTTATCAGCCTCTGATTATCAACCTGTGAAGCGTGACTTTGCCTTTGTAATGGCTGATGATATCTCTGCATCTATCATTATGCGCGCTGCGAAAGGTGCGGATAAATCTTTAATTAGTGATGTGCAAATTTTTGATGTCTTTGCTGGCGGATCATTAGATGCAGGTACAAAATCTGTTGCTGTTGAAATGACATTACAGCCAAAAGATGCAACGCTAACCGATGAAGAAATCAATGCAATTTCTGCAAAGCTCATTGCAGCTGTTGAAAAATCAACAAAAGGCAAGCTTCGCTCTTAGCCTGCAAGTATATGTTCTTTTGTTAAAATAGAAGCATAAAAACTCGAAAAATGCCGTAATTCCATTGCGGCATTTTTTATATTTCAAAACAAGCTGTAACAAAAATTTTGATTAAAACATCAAATATGCTATTGATACTCTTATTATATGACGTATTTATAAGATATAATGGCACAAAGGATAAGTTAGAATGACTGGTTCAGTCCAATCTGCGAAAAATAACATTACCTCTTTTGACCCTATTTGGGATCAAATTAAACAAGAGGCTACGCAATTAGCTGAAGAAGAGCCTGTTTTATCTGCTTTTGCTCATTCTGCTATTTTAAATCAAAAGTCTCTTGAAAGTGCTATTTCGGAAAGAATTGCAGAAAGCCTTGGTAGATCTGATGTACCAACGGCTCTATTGCGCCAAGCCTTTTCTGCTTTATTTGAGACAAATGGCGATATATTGTGCCAAGCCATGCGCTCTGATCTCATTGCAGTTTATGAACGCGATCCTGCTTGTAATCGTCTAATAGAACCTATTTTATTCTTTAAAGGCTTTCAAGCACTGCAAGCACACCGGCTTGCCAATCAGCTATGGCTAACAGGCAAACAAGATCTTGCCCTTTATTTACAGTCAAGATCTTCACGCGTTTATCAAGTTGATATCCATCCCAATGCTCATTTTGGTCATGGCATTATGCTTGACCATGCCACAGGAATTATTATTGGTGAAACGGCCGTTATTGGCAATGATGTATCTATATTGCAAAATGTTACGCTAGGTGGAACAGGTAAAGAAGAAGGCAATCGCCATCCTAAAATTGGCAATTCTGTTTTAATCGGCGCTGGTGCAAAAATTATTGGCAATATAAAAATTGGGGACTGCGCTCAAGTTGCGGCCGGCTCTGTTGTTGTTAAAGAAGTGCCTGCAAAAAAGACCGTAGCTGGCGTCCCTGCTAAAATTATTGGCGAGACCGCTTGCAAAGATCCGGCGCGTTCTATGCAACATTATGGTATTAAACAAAACTAAGACTTGACCTTTGTTTTGAATTGCTAGAAAAAATCCTTATCCAAAAAATGATAAACTATGTCTTATCACCTCATAAAAAATAGAGACAATTATGAACAAAGAAGAGCTGAAAAAAATTGAAACTTATTTGAAAAAAACATTTTCAAATGCTGAGTTAAAAGTTTTAGCAAGACCAAAGAAAAACGATTCAGCTGAAGTCTATATTGGTGAAGAGTTTATCGGCGTCATCTATCTAGATGAAGATGAGGAAGAAGAGGAAGGTGATCGCTCTTACTCTTTCCAAATGGCAATTTTGGAATATGATTTAGAAGATTAAGCTATCTAAAACTACAAAAGCTAATATATTGTCTTAATATATTTGATGTTTTTTTTCATGCTCCCTGTTAATTTAAACTTGCAATTAACCTTAATCAATTATTATCGCGGCATAAACTGATAATTTTGATATCTGATTGATAAAGGTTCACAGCGCATGTCTGACGTAATGCTTTCTTATGCTACACGAGGTACTTTACTTGGATTAAATAATACAAGTAGTGCTATGGAAGAAGCCGAAAGACGCTTGGCATCTGGCAAAGAAGTTAATTTTGCTCATGATGATAGTTATCGCTATTTTACATCAGAAATTTTACAAAGCCGCGCAACGGATTTGGATGATGTTAACAAACATCTGACTTTAAATAGCCAAATCATAAAATCAGCTATTACAGGCATTAATACGATCAATGACTTTCTCGACCATGCCGAAGCACAGCTCCGCATCGCTTTAGATGAGACAGATGGCTTTGCTCGCATGGATTATATTGATCGCTATAACGAGTTATTATCACAAATAGAAAATGTCGCAGAGAATTCTGAATATAAGGAAAAAAACCTTCTAAGCGGCAGCAATAATGAATTACAGCTGATTTTCAATGAAAGCTATACGACATCTCATGTCATAAATTCTGTGAATTATACAAACCACAAGACATTGGGTCTTGAGCGCCTCTCTTATGGAGATACTGGAGAAAAATCTGTTGTCCTTGCAGGCGCACCAGCTTTAAACGAAGGTACAAGGCTCACGAATTTGACAAATGCTGGTAATGCGCTCTTTCATACAGGGGATGAAGTTGAATTTTATGATAGCCAATCTAACCGTTCTTTGGGCAAAGTCATCATTACCGATGATATGACAGTACAAGAGTTTAATGGCATTGTCTCAAATAATATCGATAATGTTCGCGCTTCCATGTCTACGACAACAGGGGCAATTGATTTTGAATATACAGGTAGCGTATATATTCAACATAATAAACATGAAGACCGTGCCCGAAACGGCAATGAGATGGATGTTGGCCTTGCGGCGGAAACAAGTAGTTTTTCACCTCTTACCGCAGCTGTGAATGTTACAGATGATTTAAATGGGCTAGATGGATTTACCATCACCAATGGTCAAACCATCCAAATTGACTTTGAAAATAATTCAAAAACATTTACCTATGGCAATGATGGCACAACTTTAGAAAGCTTCCTTGATTTCATCAATGAAAATCTATCAGATTTACATGCTTATTACGACCCTGCTGCCAATCAAATCAACTATGTCCATACCGACGGTGCGAATGCTGCGCCAACCGTAACTCTAGGCGCTGGGGTAACAACTGGTGGCGTGGGTACATTCTTAGGCACAGCGCCTGCAGCACCTACTTTAAGCCCTGTCACCGAAGCGGTACTTGAACATGACCTTCATACGGATTCAAAAATTGAAAGTATTTTACTGCGTCTCAAAGCAGCAAAACAACATGTGAATAACACAGAACGTGAATTTTCAAACAGTCTTCAGCTTGTAGAAAATCGCCTTAACTTTTCTGAAATGATGATCGAAACTTTAGAAATTGGCGCGCTGGAACTTGTAGAAATTGACCAAAATAAAGAATCTGCAAAGCTGTTAACGCTCCAAACCCGCCAACAACTAGCCATGTCAGCCTTGTCGATTTCAGCACAAGCAGACCAAAGTATTTTACGGATCTTTGGATAAATGAAGCCATAAAAAAACCCTGCAATTACAACAGGGCTTTTAATGATTTATATGCGAAAAAATTAGTCGCCTTGACCTGGCTCAGGAGAGAAGAATTTTTCAAGCTTGCCTTTTTGGCCATCAAATTCTTTAGCATCTTTTGGTGCTTCGCGCGCAACTGTAATATTTGGCCATTTTTCAGCATATTCAGTATTAAGCTGCAGCCAATTTTCCAGGCCAGGCTCAGTATCTGGCAAGATAGCCTCTGCAGGACATTCAGGCTCACACACGCCGCAATCAATACATTCATCAGGGTGAATGACGAGCATGTTTTCGCCTTCATAGAAACAATCAACAGGACAGACTTCTACGCAGTCCATATATTTACATTTAATACAATTATCTGTGACGATATATGTCATCTGACTTCCTAGACCTAATTCCGATTCACCAATCCATATCCTTACTTGACTTACTTTTCAAGCTTGCTATTTGTCTTCTTTGTTTTTTTGTTGGCCTTCCCTCTCCTTTTTCCCTTTTAGGATAGCTATTTTCATTGATTTCTTTTGGAATAGAAATGGGCGTATGATCAATAAATAGTTCAGAAGCTAATGTCGCATTGCCTCTTGTTTGAGCAAATGCTTTGACTTGATAAATTATAGAGCGCCTTGGCAAAGTGACTGTAATGATTTCGTCAAGCTGTATTAGGCGGCTAGCTTTACTAATTTTCTCATCATTAATTTTCACATTGCCCGATGAAATTAATTTTGCACATAAAGAACGTGTTTTTGCTATACGCGCATGCCACATCCATTTATCTAAGCGCTGGGATTTGATCTCAATTAGATGATCTATTTTTTTGCTCATATTTTTTATTCATGTCTGTTTAACAGTATTAGTAGAGCATTGAGCGTTTAATTGAAATCAAAAATTATATGGTTGCTCAACTTAATTCCTCAGTTAAATCCTGCCCCTAAATATTCTAGTAAATAAAATGAAGCTATAAAACAAAAAGCCCCCATAAAATTATGGGGACTTTAAAAACATCATTAAAAATTAGAATGAGAATTGTGCTGAGGCAGATCCGCCATAACCAACTGCTTCATTTTCTCCCATAGAAACAACGCTATTTAAATTCAACTTCATATTTGGTGAAGCTATAAAAGTTGTACCTGCATTCAGCTCAACTCCACTATT
>WTKA01000096.1 GCA_011524605.1 Hyphomicrobiales bacterium
ATGATGCTTTTAAATCAAACCCAAAGGGCGCCATATATTTACACCATGAATGCGTCAAAAAAGCTTGAAATTACAAATAGTTCCAGCGCTTTCTTTTCTGTTCATAGTGTAAATCTGTCGGCGCAGAATAGACTAAATTAATAGATCCTGAGCCTAGGGCAATTAAGAGCAGTTGCCATAAATTATTGCATTCATTCTGATGACTTCATTTTGTCGAGGCTATTTTTAGCAAAAACACCATTTGCAATATTATAAAAGGCAATGCCTATGACAACGACAATGGCTGCACCTTCTAGACCACTGGCCGGAATTGCAAACGTCAATGCAATAATAGCGAATATGAGCGCAAACCAAATTGTCCTCGCATACACCCAAGGCGTTGGGCCAACAAGTAGAATGACACCAAAGTTAGACCCTAGAGCAATCATTAAATGAGCAAAGGCAAGAATACGTAAAATATTAGCGCCAATGATAAATTCAGGGCCAAACATACCCATTAAATCTTCTGCAAAAAGCATAACAAAGACAAAAAATGTCCCTGCATAGAGCAATGAAAAAGTGAGACCCGAAAAAACTTCTTTTTGCACTTTGCTTGTGTCTTTTGAAGCAAAAGCCCTTGATATGCGCGGTGATAAAACAGGCACTATAAATCGTTGGCTCATGGAAATTAAAGGGGCAATGCGGTTTGCAACAGAATAGATCGCTGCCAAGTTTAAGCCGCCAAGCAAGCCAACTGCAATCACATCAACCCGCTCAAAACCTAAGCCGCCAAGATAGTTCATCAATAAGGCAAAGCTTCTATTTTTCCATTCTTTAACCCAGATTTTCCCTTTATATTTTATGGATGTGAAATGTCTTAATTCCTGCCTCCAAAAGACTAGCCAAGCGCAGATCTCTACAAATAGTAGAACAATTGCAGCGCTTATGATGATATCAAATCTGAAGGAAGGTATAAAAGCAACGCAGGCCATTAATAAGACGCACCAGCAAATATCTCGTGGTAGAAATGCAAGTACAGGGCGTTCAAATGCTCTAGCTAGAAATTCTCTTAGCATGGAAACAGCCATTATAGGCCCAAAAAACATTAGCCCTTCAATGATGCGTTGTCCTTCTCTCCAATTAAATATAGAAAAACTATATTCTAAAATGAAGCAAAAGAGCACCATGGTAATAACGCCAAGGGCTGTTGTATAAAAAGAAAATTTTAAATATCGAGCAACACGAGAATTTCTACCCCTCTCAATTGCTTGAGGAATAACAACAGAAGCCGTTGGCCCTGTGCCAAACATGCAAGCAATGCCCGTTAATTGAGATAAAGCAAAGACAACAGTAAAAAGACCAAAACTATCTCCAAATGTGAAACGTGCTAAGACAAAAAAGAGCAAAAGAAAGAAGAGGCGCCCCATGCCAATCAGCATGGCTACCGGAATAAAATGCTTTATTTTATCATAGAGTTTAACAAGTTTTTCGGGCAAATATTTCTCAATAAGGCCGTCAAAGAAAATTTGAGACTTCATGTCTTCACAATTGGCAGCGCTCATGACTGGAAATGCTCCAATGCTTCTCTATATGCTTTTTGATGAATTTTAGCAGAATTTTCAGGGCTAAATTCCATAAGACATTTTTCTCTAGAGGCATGCCCAAACAGCTGACGCATTTCTTGGTTTTCAATCAAAGGTAATAGCGCCTGTGATAATTCATGAATATTGTTTGGCTTTACTAATGCCCCACTAAATCCACTTACGACCATTTCATTCATGCTGCCAACATCTGTCGATACGACAGGTAGCCCTGCACACATGGCCTCTGCAACGGCAATTGGCATTCCTTCAGAAATTGAAGAAAGGGCAAAAATATCAAAAGCAGCCAAATAATCAACAATATCAAGCTCCGGTTGTATGAATTGAACAAGCCCTTTTTCGGTTAGACTTTTCGTTTCTGGTAAAGACACAACATCACGAATATAGTCATTCTCACCGCCTGAGACATCTTTGCCAATTATGAGAATAGTAAAATCTTCTCTTGTCTTTGATAATTCATGGGCAGCTTTTATAAGCAACTGATGGTTTTTTTGTCGTGACCTAACCCCAACAGTGCCAATAACGACTTTATCTTCCACAGCAAGGCGTTTTTTAGCAGCTATCCGATCTGTTTGTGTGATCGTAAATTTTTCTACATCGACGATAGGGTAGAAAACATGGAAAGGCCGGTTTGTGCGGTCTATGCCATGAAATTTTTTGGCAATACGTTTGCCATTGACCATTATGGCATTTGCCGTAGATTTAATAATGGGTGATACGCCTCGACGGGCAAGGCTAGGGGCTAAATCACTATGGAGTTGCCAAATAAGAGGTTTTTTTGATGCTTTTGCACTAAATAGGCCATGAAAATGATGAGCGCCAGCTGTTTGTATAACATCAATATTGGCTTCATCGGTTAATTTATGCAATGCTTTCACTTCAGAGCGAATATGTTTCGCATATTTAATATGATGGCTAGGCTTTGGTGAAAAGCGGATGCGGCTCATCGGCGTTCTTAAAACCGAAATGCCTTCTTTTTCAAAGCGTTCCGCAATTGGGTTCGCAACTTCATCGCTAGGGATTACAGGCTTTATTTCTCCAAAACCAAGGGCTTTAAATGCTTTTGAAGTAATCTCAACATGAGCATGCAATCCACCCCACGCAGGTGGCGGTAGCAGAGCTGCAACTGTAATTGGTTTGATCTTCTCTTGCATAGCGCACCTTTAGTTTGTTTATAATACTATGGGCATGAAAATTGGTGCAGGTAGGGACTAAACCTACCTACACCAAAATTTAAGTTATGCAGCTTTGCGCTGTTCTTGTAAGCGCACTTGCATCTCAATCCATTCATATGTTTTTTCAAGGCCAGCCGTTAAGGTCTGAGATGGTGACCAGCCAAGCTTCTCTTCAATTAGGCGATTGTCGGAGTTACGTCCGCGCACCCCAATTGGTCCTGGAATATGATTTTTGTGAATTGTTTTGCCTGAAATTTGTGCAACAATATCAACAAGCTGATTGATTGTTACCATTTCTTCAGAACCAATATTCACAGGCCCTTCAAACTGAGAGCGTGTAAGACGTAAAGTCCCTTCAACACATTCATCAACGAAAAGGAATGAGCGTGTTTGCTCGCCATCACCCCAAATTTCAATTTCGCTATTGTTAGCAGCCATCGCAACTTTACGGCAAATAGCAGCAGGTGCTTTTTCTTTGCCGCCATCCCAAGTGCCTTCAGGGCCAAAGATGTTGTGATAGCGTGCAACACGATTTGTCATGCCATGATTACGGTTATACGCAAGGAATAGGCGCTCTGAGAATAGTTTCTCCCAGCCATATTCACTATCTGGCGCTGCTGGATAAGCTGAATGTTCCGCGCAATTTGGATTATCTGGATCTTCTTGATTATAGGCAGGATACATACAAGCCGAAGAAGAATAGAAAACGCGTTTAATATTGCGCTTATGACAGCGGTCAGCAATATTTAAATTGATTGTTGCAGAATTATGCATGATATCAGCGTCATTTTCACCTGTGAAAATATAGCCTGCACCGCCCATGTCTGCTGCAAGCTGATAGACTTCATCAAAATGACGGTCAACAACTTCAGAGCAAACAGATTGCTCACGCAAATCACCGATCAAAAAGTCGTCCGCTTGCGTTTCAGCAAATTCTGGGAATTTTAGGTCAACACCGCGAACCCAAAATCCTTCTGATTTTAATCTTTTGACGAGGTGACTGCCGATGAAACCGCCTGCGCCACATACGAGTGCTCTTTTTTGCATGATACTTCCCCTAGTTCATTTGTATTTTTTGCAATAGCTTTATTAATTATTTTTTCGAAACGATCACCGATGACCGAGATATTGAATGCCGTCTCTGCATAATTGCGAGCATTAATGCCCATTTGCTTCCTTGTTTTGGCATCCGCAACGAGACAGCGTGCATTCTCGATCATTTGATCGGGTGCGAGTGGTGAGGATACCAATCCTGCATGTTCACGGTCGATAAGACGACGCGCCAGATTAGCATCTGGGATCGCAGCCAGGATGGGGCGACCAACACATAAATAAGTTAAAACCTTAGAAGGAACACAGAATACGCCTGCTTCCTCTTCAATCATGGCAACAAAGCCATCAGCAGCGCTTAATACCTCTGGTAATTGATCAAAAGGAACCCAAGGGCGAACTGAAATATTTTCTAGCTTTTCTTCAGCGGCTGTCTCTTTCACATAATCAGCAACACGGCCTTCTGAGAAGACAAAGAAATCTGCATCCACTTTTCGCGCTAATTCGAGTAAAAGATCAGGATTATGCTTATAACCGAGCGTGCCTGAATAGATGAAGCGTAAGCGATCAGGATTTGTATTTTCCTTAGCCCATGCATTATCACGAGGATGTTGTGCAATTTCATCTAAGGGCGCCCAATTTTCTACTACAGAAATTTTAGACGTATCTAAGCCATTAATTTGACCTAATACATCGACAAAATCATCTGTAATCACTGTGATGCCATCAGACTTACGTAGCATAGAATATTCTAAATGCTTATAATATTTGCCAATATATTTACCGATGCCAGGAATTTTCTCACTGACAACACGATCAATCGCTTCTGAATAAATATCTTGAACCCAAAATATGAATTTTGCCTTCAAAGCTTTACTGGCACGTTGAATTTGCTTTTGGCAGTCAAGCGGCGCATTTGATGAAATAACCACATCTGGCTTAAAATCATTCATTGATTGAGCAACAAGGCGACCAAATTCAATTTCTTGCGAGCGACGTTTAATAAAGCTATCTTTTTGAAAAGCTTCAGAAAGTTTAAGTCCTTTAATATTAAAGCCTTCTGGGTCTTCTTTCTGCTTTGTTAAATTACCATGTGGCGTTTGAAAGCTTGCAGAAAAAACATGCAAAACATCATGGCCTTTGCGAGCTAATTCTCTTGAAAGTTGCACTTGAAAGGGATGACCGGAATAGTCATGAATTAGGATACGCATTGACACACTCTATACTCTATAATTGAAACTTTATTGTTTTGTTTCTATTTATTGTTGAGAGTATGATACATAGAATTTGATAAAAATTCTCAAATATACATGATTTTTTTTTAGTAAAATTTTCTAATTAAGAAAGTGTATATTTGAATGTTGTTTTAATATATTGTTCATTATTATTTTTATATTAAAAAATGCCTATCAATATTTAGGCTCAGGACATGATTATTTTATTCAATTCTGTTTGAATTAAAACTATTAGGTGGATGAACATCAAATAAAATCATCGTTTTGCTATTGTTAAAACTTTATTTTTGACAAATGATGCTTTTAACTCAAACCTACTTTTAAATTAAACCAATGGCACCATATATTTACACCATGAATGCGTCAAAAAGCTTGAAATTACCCGTAGTAACTGCGCTTTATTTCCTGTTCATAATGTAAATCTATTGGTGCAGAATGGATTAAATAATCACGTCCTGAGCCTAGGGTCTGGACTCAATACAATAATTGACTGCATTGGAAGAAAAGTAGTTTGGTTCAAGGAGAAAAACGCAGATAATACTTTTGTATATTCAAGGCTTTTCAACGCAGAAGCAGGCTATTTTAATCCAACCCTAAAGGACAGCGACTAATTTTTGTATTTATGCGTTGAAATCTCCTCATTGGCAGGCAGCCAATTCGATCAATTTCGCCTAAAACTATAAAAATTATCTCGCTGTGCAGTCTAATTGCTGTATTGAGTTCAGACCCTAGATAGGCATTGTTTTATTGTAATCTGTTATTTGTATTTTGTAATAATAATTTAGTCTGCATTTCCTAAAATAAATTCAGAGAAAAAAGTGCCGACGATAATTTTAATATCAAGCCAAATTGTGAATGTCTTAGCATATTGCTTATCTAGATGCAGACGCATCTTTGCATGATGGGCATCATTTGTCATGCCGCGATAGCCGTTGACCTGCGCTAACCCCGTTATACCGGGTTTCATTTTGTGGCGTTCAAAATAATCTGGGCATAGCTCTTCATATAAAATGTTATCAGCGAGCATGCCTGGTACATGGGGACGAGGCCCAACCACAGACATAGTGCCATTTAGAACATTTATAAATTGAGGCAGTTCATCTAAACTCGTACGGCGAAGAAATTTGCCAATTTTTGTAATTCTAACATCATTCTTAGTTGTTTGTTTTACGCCTGTTACGTCAGCTTTTTCGCAATACATTGTTCTAAACTTGTAAATCGTAAAGAGCTCATTATTTAAACCATATCGTTTTTGACAAAAGAACACGGGACCTCTGCTTGTTGCTTTAATTGCGATCGCACAACCAATTAAGATGGGTGAAATGATGATTAAAGTGCACAGTGAAAACATGAAATCAAAGGGCCTTTTTAGGAAGCGATTGATAATACGTTTATGGTCAATAGAAACGCTTTGTGGCACTTCTACATCTTTGAATATAACACCGATGTCTTCTGTTGAATCGGTTTCATCCCAAGTTTCTTTATCAGATAGCATGTTGACACCTTATTTTTTGTGACCGGTTCTTTTTTTTATGAACTCTAATCGCTTTTTCCCTGTACCTCACTATTTATACACGAAGGGTCTCAACAACATGTTTAGGTAAAAGGGTAAAAATTTCTAAATTTGAAAGAGACAATTTTATGAATAAGATAATCCAAAGCTAACGGATTGTTTTTTGCCCAATTTTTCACTAAAATTATGAGAATATTAGGTATAATAGCTTGGCTTTTTGTCCATTGCCATGTATTGAGCCTATTATATTATTTTCTAAGGTAGGTATTCATGAAGATTGTATCTGGTAATTCTAATCCCGAACTTGCAGCAGAAATTGCAAACTATCTTAATTTGCCATTAACAGCTTGTGCAGTTCGTCGCTTTAGGGATAATGAGATCTTTTGTGAGATACAAGAAAATGTACGTGGATCGGATGTTTTTGTCATTCAGCCCACATCCTATCCAGCAAATGATAATTTGATGGAGCTTTTAATTATCATAGATGCATTGCGTAGAGCTTCTGCATCACGCATCACAGCTGTGATCCCATATTATGGCTATGCAAGACAGGATCGAAAGTCAGGTTCTCGGACGCCAATTTCAGCAAAGCTTGTTGCTAACTTGATTGTCAATGCTGGGGCAGATCGTATTTTAACGCTTGATTTACACGCAGGTCAAATTCAAGGCTTTTTTGATATTCCAACCGACAATCTTTTTGCCGCTCCTGTTATTACGCGCGATATTGAAAAACACCGCAACCTTGAGAATGTGTGTGTTGTTTCCCCTGATGTCGGCGGTGTTGTTAGAGCACGCCAAGTTGCCAAGCGAATTGGTGCACCACTTGCTATTGTTGATAAACGCCGTGATCGTCCGGGTGAATCAGAAGTTATGAATCTTATTGGTGACGTTACTGGTAAAGACTGTATCTTAATTGATGATATTGTCGATTCTGGCGGCACGCTTGTTAATGCTGCTGAAGCCTTACTTGCAAAAGGGGCTGTGTCTGCTTCTGCTTATATTACGCATGGCGTTTTATCTGGTGGTGCTGTGGCGCGTATTTCTTCTTCGCAAATGCAAGAATTAGTAATCACAGATTCTATCCGACCAACAGAAGCTGTTAACTCAGCTCATAATATTCGTGTCTTACCAATTGCTCAGTTGATTGGCGAAGCAATAGGTCGTACTGCAACGAATAATTCTGTTTCCGATTTATTTGATTAAGGTCTGTTTTAGTTTTTTGCATAATTATACTTGCAGCTTTTTCCAGTTAGGGCTATTTCCTTGGCGTGTTTAGGCTTGAGGATATGATAATGACGGCTCAAATTATTGATGGCAAGGCTTTTGCAGCTACAATACGCTCAAAAGTAAAGACATATGTGGATGCTTTAAAAGCTGATCATAAGATTACCCCCGGTCTTGCTGTGATTTTGGTAGGAGAGGATCCTGCAAGTGAAGTTTATGTGCGCAACAAGGGCAAGCAAACCCTTGAAGTCGGCATGAATAGTTTTGAACATAAATTACCAGCAGAAACTTCTGAAACAGAACTCTTAAATCTCATTAAAACGCTGAATGAAGACGAGAGAATTCACGGCATACTTTGTCAACTTCCTTTGCCTGCTCATATCAATAGCGATATTGTGATTAATGCGATCACTCCTGAAAAAGATGTTGATGGTTTTCATATTTCCAATGTTGGCCTATTAGGAACAGGGCAAAAGGCTATGGTGCCTTGCACGCCTTTGGGCTGTTTGATGATGTTGCGTGATCTGCATGGAGATTTATCGGGTAAAAATGCCGTGGTTGTTGGGCGCTCTAACATTGTTGGGAAACCTATGGCAAATCTATTGCTTAATGATAGCTGCACTGTAACCATTGCCCATAGTCGAACAAAAGACATTGAAGCTGTTTGTGCGCAAGCAGATATTGTCGTAGCAGCGGTGGGTCGCCCTGAAATGGTCAAAGGCAACTGGATCAAGCCTGGTGCTACGGTTATTGATGTGGGGATAAATCGCATTCCAGCGCCTGAAAAAGGCGAGGGGAAGCACCGTCTTGTGGGAGATGTTGACTTTGATAGTGCCTCAAAAGTTGCTGGCGCCATCACACCTGTTCCCGGCGGCGTTGGCCCAATGACTATAGCCTGTCTGTTAGCAAATACGCTTACTGCTTGCTGCCGTATGAACGGTGTTGAAGAGCCTGCAGATTTAAC
>WTKA01000151.1 GCA_011524605.1 Hyphomicrobiales bacterium
TCAGCCGCTTGCATATTTTTAGCAATATCATCACGCAATTGAGCTGCTTGTTCTAAACCGCGCGCCGCCGCTAAGTTTGCATATGCATGTGCTTGAACAAGATCAATACGCACGCCTACACCTTCAGCATAGCCTTTTGCCAGCTCATACATCCCCATAGGATTGCCAGCATCTGCGGTGCGTTTAAAATAATTCATAGCTTCCGCGCTATCTGCTTCAACACCCTTGCCTTCTAGGTAGGATTGAGCAACAAAGTTAATCGCAGCAACATTATTTTGCGCGGCCGCTAGCTTCCATTGCTCCACTGCCTTCACTTCGTCTTTCGCTACACCTTTACCATCAGCATATAAAAGACCACAGTTAAACTGACCATTAGCGTCCCCCTGCTCTGCGGAAGCGCAAAACATTTCAGCAGCACGTTTAAAATCCTGCAAAACACTTTCACCATTTAAAAACATAAGGCCAAGACGGTTTTGTGATTTTGAGCTATCTTTAGAAACGCCAGCCGCATAAAGCTGGGCTGCTTTCACCATATCTTTTTCAGTGCCTAAGCCAAGCTCAAATAAACGCCCGAGATAAAAAGCACCATCGCCATCACCAGCCTCAAAAGCTGCTTGAAATGTTTTTACAGCATCTGCAACTTGACCAGCCTCAAGCTGTTTAATCCCAGCGACAACCCCTGTTTCCTCTTGATTGTCCTGAGCCATGACAACTCCAACTAAGCTAATAGCCATTAAAAATGATAAAAATATATGTCTCATCTGCAAACCGTAAATATGAATAAATTATTAATACACGTAATTTAAATATGATTTGCATATAAAAAACAACCCCTAAGAATATTTTTAATAAAACTAATTTTAAGGGGATTGCAACCATCACCTTTAAACTATTGAATAACATACACTTTTTTGTGACAGCTTTCTCGGGAATAAAAAGATGTTATACTTTAAGTGCATAAAACATTACTTCAACTTATGCATTATATTCATTATTTCAAATGAATATTTTTTACCAAAAAACGTAAAATAATCAGTAGCCGTCAAAGAAAGCGTTTATCTCTTAATGAATGAACCCGGGTTCAATTAATTGAACTGACATAAATCAATTCTTTCAAACTTTATTCGATAAAGATGTTTCTTTCACAGAGGAATAATTGGGATAGATCAAGAAACAGTAGGGCTATAGTGAAATTAAACACGCCAAAACAAATAACTAGGCTCAGGACTCATTAAATCCACCAAATTACGATGACAGCAATTACTATTGCAGCAAAAAAGATATCATCGCACCTGTCATAACGGGTTGCAATTCTGCGCCAATCTTTAAGCCTACTGAAGGCATTTTCTACTTTATGTCGCTGTTTATACAAGGTTTTGGAGTATTTGGCGGGTGCCTTACGACCAGCCCGTGGCGGAATGCATGGAGCAATGCCTTTTGCCTTGAGCGCTGCACGAAACTCATCACTGTCATATCTTTGTCCACCAATCATCCTTTGTGCAGCTGGCAATGCGGGATAAATAATCTTTGCACCGATATGGTCTGATACCTGACCTGCAGTCAGAGCCATGATCACAGGCTTGCCATTTCTATCACAAACAGCATGCAGTTTGGAGTTCAAGCCTCCTTTTGTTCTTCCAATATGGCGCGGAACATCCCCTTTTTTGCAAGACTACAAGCAGTTCTGTGAGCCTTGATATGCGTTGCATCAATCTGCAGCTTTTCCGGTTGTCCATCTTTGGCAGCTAAACTACTGAATATACGATCAAAAACTCCCAGTCGGCTCCATCTTAAAAAGCGGTTGTAAAGCGTCTTGTGAGGGCCATACTCGGCAGGTGCATCGCGCCAGCGAAGGCCATTCTTGATAACATGAACGATACCAGAAATTACACGATGGTCATCTGTTCTTGGGATGCCGTGTGACAGGGGGAAATAGGGACGAATACGGGCAAATTGCCGATCAGATAGCCAGAACAAATCAGACATAACAAACTCCTTAGTTTGTTAACTTGAATCTGATTTGCAACAAAATGTAAACCTTCTTAATTAATAGGTCCTGAGCCTAGGCTTTGGACGTGATTATTTTTTTCAATATTGTTTGAATTATGTAATTGCATCATTTTTGATAAGCAACTCTTGCTAAATCATTTGGCAAACGTTTAATGAAACGACGCTACCAAATCGCATCCCGCTAGCTTTTGCAATGCGTAAGTATTTTACTTAGTTTAAAATATTTGATGCTTTAATTTTATGCGCAAATGTGGCACACATGGGTACACATTTCACTTGATAAAACACAATATTTTCAGTATCTTATCAACATGTGAAACATTTCCCTCCTCCCCTACTAATTACCAAGCAAACCAGCAGGTAACTTTTCAAAACCAATGATTCTTTTTTAAAATGAACCCGGGTTCATAAAATTGGGAACAGTGAGTTTTCGGACACATAGCGGACATAAAAAACCACTGGCTTGCAATGCTTTTATAACCTTTTGATTTATAACGTAAAATTGGTTGCGGGGGTAGGATTTGAACCTACGACCTTCAGGTTATGAGCCTGACGAGC
>WTKA01000050.1 GCA_011524605.1 Hyphomicrobiales bacterium
CTTTATTTTTATCCACTTAATACTTTTAATTCAAATAGAATTGAACAAAATTAATAGGTCCTGAGCCTAGCTTATCATTTTCATGAAAATATATATAGCCTGAACTTATTCTCAACGAAAAAGCTAAAATTCATTTTCTAAAACTCCATAAAAAATAGTCTTTTTTAACTATATTTATTTACTTATATAAATATGAATTTTTTTATATAATAAATCTAGGTAGTTTAAATGATGAATAGGCTTGATCTTGGCACGCAAGACGGCGTCACTGTTGTTTTTGGCGGCGTCTATGGCAATTTAGAAGCGCTTTTACAATTTCTTGCTGTCATGAAAAATTCTGAAATTGAACCCCATCAAATTATTCACACGGGCGACATTGCAGCTTACGGCGCTAATCCTGAAGAATGTGCAGAATTATTACGTAGTTTTGGCTGCCATAGTATTAAAGGGTATATAGAAGAAAAGCTTGCCAATAATGAGGCTGATCTTCACTGCGGCTATGGCGCAGATAGCCTTTACGCCCAATTATCACCAACATGGTATGACTATACAAATAAAGCGATCTCTGATGAAACCCGCGCATGGATGGGTGCTTTACCACAGCAAATAAGTTTCACAAAAGCAGGATATAAATGCGTTGTGACCCATGGTGGATTAAGGCAGATTGATAGTTTGCACTTCCCCAGCACAGAAAGAAATATTTTAATAAAAGAGCTTGCTGCTTTTCCTGATATTGATGCCGTCATTTCTGGGCACACAGCAATCCCAATGATGCGCCTGCCCGGGGAAAAATTGTGGCATAATCCAGGTGCGATTGGTTTACCTGCTAATGATGGCACACAGCGCGGCTGGTTCTCAATTTTATACCCTACAGATGAAGGTCAAATTTGCATTGATTTGCAATCAATAAACTATGACTGGCAACAAGCAGCTGATAAGATGCGCGAAGCAAATCTATCAAAAGCTTATGCAAAAACACTTGAAACAGGTCTTATTCCAAACATGAAAGACCTACCCATAAAAGAGCAGGCTGTAACAGGTGTTGCTATCGAACCGCGTGCTTTTTTATGGCCGCCTAAACAAAAAAGCCAATAATCGCGAAATAAATTGTAGAATTTTTCTTAAAACTAAATTTATTTCATGCTTGTGACTTGATATTTTCGTTCATCTGTTTATTGCTATAATAGCAGTATAATTTTTCTGAAGCCCGTTTCCTGTTGACTACCAGCAAAACGTAAAGACGAAAATATCTACGTCGTGTTGCGAAGGTGCTGCGAATTTAAGACTAATGCCAAACAGGAGATCCCCACATGGCTACTGGAACAGTAAAATGGTTTAACCCAACTAAAGGATACGGCTTTATTTCGCCTGACGATAACAGCAAAGATGTATTTGTACATATTTCTGCTGTTGAAAAAGCAGGCTTAAGTGCCCTTCAGGAAAATCAAAAAGTTTCTTATGATTTAGAAGAAAGCCGCAACGGTAAAACAGCAGCTTCAAATCTTCAAGTACAAGATTAATTGATTATAAAATATCATTTTAAAGCCCGAAGCAAATTTCGGGCTTTTTTATGTTAAACAAAAGAAATTTATTCTTATAAATACCCTCTATATTTTTTATGCCACTGCATGTATAAGCGGGTCATATTTATAATAACATTTAAGGAATAGTCAGATATAAATGGCAAAAGAAGATGCTTTAGAATTTACCGGCATTGTGGTCGAACTCCTTCCAAATGCTACTTTCCGCGTTAAACTTGAAAATGACCATGAGATTATTGCGCATACAGCAGGTAGAATGCGTAAAAACCGTATTCGTGTTCTTGCGGGCGACAAGGTTCAGGTTGAAATGACCCCTTATGACCTAACCAAAGGTCGGATTACATATCGATTTAAGTAATATGTCTACTTCTCTTCGCGCTCCTCTCATTCTTGCGAGCCAATCTCCAAGGCGTATCGCTCTTTTGGAGCAAGTTGGCCTGCGCGTTGATGAAATTAAGCCGATGGACATTGACGAAACACCATTCAAAAATGAAAACCCTGCAAGACTAGCCAGTCGCTTAGCATCACAAAAAGCCTTAGCAGCCCTTGTTTCTATGCAACAGCATGGCAATCTGCATCAGCACTATTATATTTTAGCTGCAGATACTGTTGTTGCAAGAGGCCGCATCATCTTACCAAAGCCTGAAAATATGGAAGAAGCAAAGACAGCATTGATGATGCTCTCTGGTCGCACCCATAAGGTTTTCACTTCTGTCGCTTTGTTAAACGCAGAAAGTGATAAGCCTAAGCAAAAAAATGTTGAAACGCGTATTCGTTTTAAAAGATTATCTAAAAGCGAAATAGAAGATTATATTGCATCAGGTGAATGGCGCGGTAAAGCGGGAGGCTATGCCATTCAAGGCTATGCCGCAAGCTTTGTACAACAGATAATTGGATCATATACAGCTGTTGTAGGTTTACCTATTCATGAGACAATGAATTTATTAAACGGTGTAGGCTATCCAATACGTCAACATTGGCGTTAATTTTTTCCTATCTAACCCCTTATTTTTCCACGCAC
>WTKA01000005.1 GCA_011524605.1 Hyphomicrobiales bacterium
ACGCATTCATGGTGTAAATATATGGCGCCCTTTGGGTTTGATTTAAAAGCATCATCTGTCAAAAATAAAGTTTTAACAATAGCAAAACTATTCTTTTACTTTATTTTCATCCACCTAATACTTTTTAATTCAAACAGAATTGAACAAAATAATCACGTCCTGAGCCTGGGCTCAGGATTAGAGCCTAAACCTCTGAAAGCTGTTTTACAGTCATGTCATTTTCTGGATCGGGATCAGAGCCTAAAATATTAGGAATATCAGTGATACTGTTAATGCGATCTTCTATATCATTTAATGGCAAACTAACGCTTATCATTGTACCCATACCTGATTTAGATCGAATTCTAAAACGCCCACCATGCAACTCAGTAATACGTTTTGCCGTAGACAGACCAAGGCCTAAGCCAGATTTATTATTTATTTCCTCATTATCAACAAGCTGGTCAAATGATTGATATGCACGATCTATATGATCTTGATCAATGCCGATCCCTGTATCAATCACTGAAATAATACATCTCATACCACTGCGCCTTAGACGAACAATTATTTTATCGGCATTATCTGCATGCTCAACAGCGTTTTCTAATATATTATCAAAGAGCTTAGCAATGATTGCCTTATCAATATCGCAAATGCAGTCATGACATAATATATCGGTATAGAGCTTTTGATTTGAGAGAAGGGCTTTCGGGGCCCATTTCTTACTTAAATCAGAAATTAAGTCACCCATATCAGTGGGTTGTTTTGTAATCTCAGCTTCATCCCCATGAATTTCCCCATGCAACATTATAGAATCAATGACTTGTTTTAAATTCTCGCTACCCTCTATAATATGTTGGACATAGCCTGGTGCTGCGCTGCTCGTTAAATCTTGCTGAAGAGCCTGGGCAAAGCCGTGGATATGATTTAAGGGCGTACGCAAATTATGATTTAATTTTAAGATCGTCTCTTTGCTATTCATTTGCAAGGGAACATCTTGCTTTCTTTTGCCCCCTAAGCCGAGCGACTGGGTAACAGTCGTAATATCTGCAATTGTCATTGTGAATGCGCCATCGTCATCAACTTTTTCTTTAACCTGATAGATCGAATTTGGTGCAATTTTAATATGATAGATAGAAGTTCTGCCCTGATCGAGCTCTATTCTGTCAAGCTCTTCCCATTTTGGCGGTGCCATCAATGACAAAATATCCTCAAAATTCTTATTTAATAAATCATCTGAGCTTTGAATATTGAAAAAAGCTTTAAATCGCGGGTTCAGATAGTCAACAACACCTGTCGATGCTACATGAATGCAAGCAAAACCAATATCAAATTGTTTATACATATGCTGTTCTGTTGGAGCATATTCTGTTTTTTCTCCATGCTCTTCAATGCCATATTCAAGCATACTTAACTGCATCGCCTCGCCAGACATTTCTTGCTGAGAATATGTGGCAATGATAAAGATTTTGCTGCCTTTTGCTGTCGTAAATATATCTTGAGCATTAGTATGCGATGAGCCGTGTTTTACATTTTCCTCAAGCTTTACATAGAGCCGCCCTAAGAAACCAGCAAAATCTGCGCCGAATTTTTCATTAACTTGGTTTTCATCAAGCGCTGTCGCTTCAAATCTATTTTCTTGAAAATTAAACTTATGCAAGCGTTTCTTATCAACATGCCAAGTCCAATTTGTTGCTTGAGAAAGAAAAGAAGAAGCTAATAAATGATTTTTACTATCCTGTTTTGTCTTTTCACTCTCTCGCTTATTTCCATAAGAACGGTTCAATGAATAAAAACTAAGAAATAACAAGCTGAATAAAGGAATGCATATAAGCAAAATATCTTTAATGCTATTAAATGATGATAAACTAGACCATTTACTAACATTTACTTTTGTAGGCGCGAAAGCATAAATAAGTCCAAGGCCGTTTTTGAGCGGATGTGCGATGATATCAACATTATCAAAAGCACCAAGCGCGATATTTTGAAGACCCGCATCATCGCCTAATGCTAAATAGGCATCATGTATTGGCGCAAAGTCATTGATGTTTTTATTCTGCAAAATGCTATTCATAGGCGCAGAAGCAACAATTTGACCTTCATTATTAGTAATAAATACATGCCTTTGCTCATCTACCATAAAGGGCGTCAAAGCATTAGCTAGCTGCTCTTGCGCTAATGTTGTCAACGCTATTAATTCATCGCTTTCTTGGGTTAAATTAATCTTTTTGGAGAGGTTATAAGTGATGGCTGGAAGAATAACATTATTCTGAATAACATTTTCATTTTTATAATTTAAAATATTATAAATAATTGAACCAATAAGATAAACTAAAGCAATCAAACTCAATAATAAAGCAGCGATAATAATAGATTTTTTATTATTTCTCATGAAATAATCTGGGAATAAATCTACATTATTCTTAGACCTGACATTATTTAAATAAGTCATGCTAGGGAGTTCCTGTTACTGTATCGCTTAAACTAATTATATGGTTCAAAATATGATTTCTAAAATTCGAATCACTCACGCTCAATTTGAACAAAATTTTAACAATTGTCAGTCTTGAAAATGAAAAAAATATATGATTCGTCCATGTTTTTGATTTGTTCTATAGCCAAAACGTAAATACTGACATGGCTATCACAAAATAATATATGCTAAAAATTTACCCTAAATATTGAAAATTAATTTAAACGAAAAATAAACTATTAAAATAATAAAAGAAGCATATACTCAAAAGCATTAAAATAGAGTCAATAAAGCATAAATTCTATGCTATATTGGCTATAAAAATTTAAGATTATATTATTCGGAGAATATTCTATGGCTCACAAAGAAAAAGAGATTGATGAAAAAAACGCAATGAATAATAGCGCTAATCAATCGGCTGATGCTATGGATCAAGTCCGTGATCTCTTATTTGGACAAGCACAAAAAAGTAATGATGAACGTATTGAACAACTTTTCTCAAAAATTGATCAAGTGAGCGATAACTTCAATGAAAGATTAGATCAACTTGATCAAAAAATAGAGCTTCTTACATTACAACTCGATAGCGAGCACAAAGAAAATATTCAGCAAATAGGGGAAGGCCTATCAGCGCTTGGCAAAGATATATGCAAAGCACTAAATGTCAAAAATATAAATGATTGATAATATTATCGTTATCGCAAAACAATGACATACTCAAAAAACCAACCTTTTACGGATTTGCAAAAGCTCAAAAAGCTCCTTTTGGGGACTGAGCAAAAAGATGTTTCTGATTTGCAAAATAGAATAAAGGTGATCGAAAACTTCATTGGAGATGATGATAAGCTAAGAAAAGCGCTTCAAGATCAACTTATCCCTGCCGTTGATAAAATCCAAAGCGACAGCCCAAAAGAATTATCAAAAGCCCTTTCTCCTACAATTGTCTCTGCGATGCAAAGGGAAATTGTAAATTCCAAAGAAGTCTTTGTAGAAGCTTTATATCCCATAACAGGCCGACTTGTTTCCTCAGCTGTTAGCAATGCATTTCGAAATTTATTAGAAAATATTAATGCACGTCTTGATAGCTTGCTGTCCCCTCAAGCCTTCAAGCTACGCATTCAATCTATTTTCTCAAAACATTCTTATGCCGAGCTAGTCCTTGCTCATTTGCAAATGGGACAGTTACAAAAATTGCTTATCGTTGATCGTTATTCAGGCATTTTACAAGCTGGTTGGGCTGTTGAACACGATGAGCTTGAAGATACTCATGACGAAGCTTTATTCGCAGGCCTATTGTCTGCCGTTATGCAATTTGCTGAAAATGCTTTAGCGGAAGATAATTCATCCTTAAAATCTTTAGATTTAGATGGTCGCCGTGTCTTCATTGAAACAACATCTTCTCGCCTAATAGTCTATGATACAGTTGGAGTGATCGATGCTGAAGATCGCGAACTCTTTACAAAAACGAGTTTTTCTTTTTCAGAACTTGATGATAATGCCAGTAGCTTTGACGAAAATGTAAAGCAACTAGCATCAGAACTAGCTGCACAAGTTGGGCAACACAAAACAAAAAAGAAATCCCTTAAAGGCAAAATATTCTTTGGGCTGCTAATAGCAAGTTTGATTGCAATCATCGGATGGTCATATTATCAAAACAGCATTTTTAATCAAAAAATTCAAGAAATTGAAAATGCCATTTATGATTATGGAATAAGCCCTGCCTATCCAATTCATATCGTTGGCATAGAAAAAAATCATATTCAAATCAGAGGGATTTTCCCCTCCCATATCAATATGGAAGATCTACAATCAAAGATTAATGTTATCCATCATGACACAAAATTAACTTGGCATGTCGATCAAATTAAAACGCAAGAGGGAACACAACAAAGTTTAAATCTTCTGTCAAAAGATCTTAAGACATTATCAGATAGACTTAATAAAGTCTTTAAGACTATTCAGCTTGATAAAAAAGATTTAGCAGAAAATAATAATCAGCTACAAAAACAAATATCTTTATTAGAGAATAAAATTGCAGATCAGTTAACAAATGCTCAAAAACTAAATCTCGAAAAAAGAGAGAGCATGCATCAACAACAAGCAGCTGAAATCAAAAATATACAAACTCAATTTGGCATAATAAAAACGGCAACTAAAGAACAAGAAGATAGCTTATTGGCATTTGACCAAACGCTAGAAAATATAAAATTAAATCAGTCTGAAAACTTAAGACCAATAGCCCAAAATATAGAAGGTTTAAACAAGCGTTTTTCTGACCTTCATTCAAATGTCTCAGAGCTAGAGAAGCTAGTAAGAGTTAGAGCTGTAAATATCAATGAAATTAATCAAAATCTTCAGCATACAGCATTCAAAAATATGATTATGGAAAAGAAGATTGAATTTTCTAACGGTGCAAATATAAGCGATCTACCAGATACGAATAATTTTATAAAAACAGCTATTGAAAATTTGAAAGATCTAGATTTTAAATTAATCATTATTGGTCATACTGATAGTAAGGGCAGCAATGAGATTAACCAGATCATATCATTACAACGGGCGAATGCAGTTGCTGATCTATTTATAGAAAACGGACTTAGCAAACAAAAGATTATTATCCTTGGACGCAATGAAGCTGTAGAAAAGGGCTATCCTATCATTTCAGGGCGTGCTGCTTCCTTTGCAATTGAACAATAAGGAAACCCAATGAAAAAAGAAAAAGGCCGTAAAATCATGCTGCTTGGTGATATTGGTGTTGGAAAAACATCGATAGCCCATAGGGGGGCCTTTAACAGTTTTTCAAATAATTATAAAGCGACGATAGGTGTTGATTTATTTTCGATTGACTTAGTAATAGATGGCACCGATCATAGCTTTGTGCTGTGGGATACTGATGGCGAATATGGCATGCTCATGTTTGACTCTATCTATATCAAAGGAGCAAGTGGAGCCTGCATTATATCAGACCTCGGTAGAGAGCAAACGATACAGTCCATGCATAAGCTTGCAGATACATTTGAAGAACGAAATCCTGGCCGCCCTGTTATGCGCATTGGTAATAAAGTGGATATTTATAAAAATGATACTGAAACAATGAGTGAATTGAAGAAAAATTTTGACTTTCTGACCTCTGCAATGGAAGGAGACGGCGTTTTTGAAGCCTTTCGCACCATCGCAAAATCATGCTATGAACGCGGTTTATAAGATCAAATAATATTTATTCTTAAGAGCCAGGACGTGGTTATTTTATACAAGTCTATTCGAAAAAACTGTGCTTATAAAAAGTCCGTAATAGTAGACCAAGCCTTATGTTTTTTCCCAAGCTAAAAAACTAGCGTTCTGTTAACTTAAACTCAATGCGTCTATTTCTTGCCAACGCTTCCTCGCTCACCCCTTCATCAAGAGGCTGAAACTCTCCAAAACCTGCTGCTAGCAGCCTATTAGAGGGGACGCCAAACTCTGTTAAAACACGAGCAACTTCAATAGCTCTTGCAGCGGAAAGCTCCCAATTTGAAGGAAATCGCTCAGTGCTAATCGGACGATTATCCGTATGACCATCCACCCGAATAATCCAATTGATTTCTGGCGGAATTTGTTCGCTTATCTCCGTGATTGCTGCTGCAAGCTTCCCAATTTCCAGCCTGCCTTGTGATGAAATAGACGCAGCACCGGGGGAAAATAATAACTCAGACTGAAAAACAAAACGATCACCAACAATTCTGATGTCTTCGCGATCATTCAAAATTTGCCGCATACGACCAAAAAAATCAGATCGGTATTCATTTAATTGCTGCACTTTGCTGGCTAAAGCAATATTTAGTCTTTTTCCTAAATCCTGTATCTTATTTTGATTTTCTTTGTTTTCATTTTCAGAAACTTCTAAAGCAGCACTAATAGAATTTAGCTGTTGTCGCAATGCAAGAATTTGTTGATTTAAAATCAAAATTTGAGATTGCGCTTTTTCTGATAGCTGTTGCTCTTGTGCAATTTGCTCTTCCAAAAAGCTAATTTGTGCTTTTTGCTGCCCATCTCCAGCTTCCGCTCTTAAATTTGCTAAGGCGTCTTCTAAAGTCGTTCTACGGCTATTAGCATCATTTAATTCAGTCTGCAAAATAGAAAGCTGATCTTCCAAATCAATATTATCAGCCTTCTCAATATCAAGAGAATTTGTTAGCTCAGAAATTTGCAATCTAAGTTGATTTAAGATGGAATCACGACCTGAAATCTGCTGACTCAAATAAACTTGCGCAAGAATGAAAATAGAAAGCAAAAATACAATAACCAGCAATAATGTGGCCATGGCATCTACAAAACCCGGCCAGTAATTTGCTTCACTTTGACGTCTATGTCTTAGGGACATTATTGCCCCCCTCTGGGCGGATTTTGCTTTTCAATGAAAGACTTTAAAATTTTCGTATTTTGCTCTTGTACTTGCAAAAGTCTCTGCGTGGCAGCTTGATTTGCTTTAATTGTTTTGAGCGCTTCTGTTAGTCCATCAGCAAGCTTCACAAGACCTGAATGAATTTTATCATTGCTGTTACTTGATTTAATGGCATGGGATAATTCAGCTATAGAATGCTGCAACTGTATATTATTATCTGCCCCATAAAAGTCGCCTCCCACCGCTTCTGAAGAAATATCTGTTACAGTAGAAAGCCAATCTTCCAATTCAACGTAAAACCGGTTTTGTGCGCTAGAAGATTGAAGATCTAGAAAGCCCAACACTAGTGAACCAGCAAGACCAAATAGAGAAGAAGAAAATGCCGTTCCCATACCAGAAAGCGGCGTTTGTAATCCTTCAATCAATGTATTGAAAAAATTATCATTTTGTCCTGCTTCAACTGAAAGCCCTTGGATTGTGCCCGATACAGATGAGATTGTGTTTAAAAGACCATAAAATGTGCCTAATAGCCCTAGAAAAACTAACAAGCCGATCATATATCGGCTTAAATCTCGACGTTCATCCAACCGCATTGCGACGGATTCTAAAATTGACCGCATTGTTTGCGTAGAAATGTTAACCGGGCCAGATCTATCCCTAAGCATAGCTGCCATAGGCGCAAGCAGCACAGGCGGCTTTTCAACCTCAATGCCAGGATCAGAAAAACGAATAGTATTAACCCACCTGATCTCAGGATAGAGGGTACCAACTTGACGGAAGGAAAAGGCAATCCCAATAATTAATGCAGCAAAGATAATAGCGTTGATAAAGATATTAGCTTGAAATGCAGCAAGCATTTCTGAAAAAATCAAGAAAACCAAAATCATTATTAAACTGAGAAAAACCAACATTTTAATGAAAAATAATGTTGGTTTTGTAAGTTGTTCAAAGCTTGCTACACGGCTGACCATATCATTCTCATTATTTTTATCGTTATTATTATTTAATCAAAATAGATATAAATCCATAAAGAAATTTCTAACAATAAAACAATGGCTTACTTTGACTAATTTTGTCAACAAAATAGCATATCAGTTTTTGTGGATAACCCTAAAGCTGAAAACCTTAAGGCCTAAAACGGGATATCATCATCAATTGGCCCTGAGTTGAAGTTACCGCCGCCAGAACCACCGCCATAGCCGCCCCCATCAGCGTTGCCAGCACCACCACCAGATCCACCGCCATAGCCAACACTATCGCCATATCCTGAAGAACCGCCCATTTGCGCATTGTCGCCACCGCTACGACCATCTAGCATGGTTAAAGTGCCGCCATAATTTTGCAAAACAACTTCCGTTGTATATTTATCTTGACCACTTTGATCTGTCCATTTACGCGTTTGCAAAGCACCTTCCACATAAACTTTAGAGCCCTTGCGTAAATATTGTTCGATAACGCGAATAAGACCATCTGAAAAAACGACAACGCGATGCCATTCGGTTTTCTCACGACGCTCGCCGCTATTTTTATCCCGCCAGCTTTCTGAGGTTGCGATTGATAGATTAGCAACTTTGCGCCCATCTTGCATTGATCTAATATCAGGATCATTCCCTAAATTACCGATCAAAATCACTTTATTTACACTACCAGCCATTACAACTTCTCCCCAAACGCTTTTTGAGCTAATTTCACTTTTCAGCTCAAAATTATATTGATTTAATTTCACCTTGTCCTAGATTTACAGCAGCTAGAAAAAAGGTACAAGTCCATTGTTCCATGAATAACAGATGATTATAGCCTTGACATATGTTCACGAAATGTACACATGTCAAGCCATTATTTTTTCTGATAAC
>WTKA01000084.1 GCA_011524605.1 Hyphomicrobiales bacterium
TTAATCTCATCGCGCGTTACAACACCATCCGCTTTCGCCATTTTTGCACTTAAGGCAATAACACCAATCGTGAAGGTCAGCTGCTTTCTTTCTTCGCTGCTTCCCTTGCTATCGCGGTCATATGAATAATGGCCTGCAACCGCGCCAGCTAAAGCGCCCAATGGCCCGCCAAGCAACATCCCTGCTGTTGCGCCGATTACTTTACCCCAAACTGACATGGCAGCTTCCTATTCTTTTATGCAAAATTTATCTCAATTACACTTAAGATGGAAAGAAGTTTTTTGCAATATCATGAAATGCTTTTGCTTGCTGACTTTCAGGCTTTGCTAACACAATTGGCTTGCCCTCGTCCGCCGCCAAGCGAATAGAAAGATCAAGAGGAATAGGGCCTAAATATTCAATATCTTGGCTTTGCGCTTCTTTCTCTGCACCCCCATGGCCAAAAATTGCTTCCTCATGTCCACATTGTGAGCAAATATAGGTCGACATATTTTCGATCATGCCCAGAATAGGAACATCAATTTGATTAAACATATCAATCGCTTTGCGGGCATCTAAAAGAGCGATGTCTTGCGGCGTACTAACAATGATCGCACCATCTATCTTTGCTTTTTGTGATAAAGAGAGCTGAACATCCCCCGTCCCTGGCGGTAAATCTATCAATAACAGATCTAACTCACCCCATTGCACATGGGAAATTAATTGCTGTAATGCGCCCATAAGCATAGGGCCACGCCAAATGATTGCCTTTGCTTCATCAATCATCAAGCCGATGGACATCATTGTGATGCCATAATTTTGCAAAGGCATAATTTTTTTGCCATCGGGGGAAGAAGGGCGATCTGCTATGTCCATCATTCTTGGCTGAGAAGGACCATAAATGTCAGCATCTAAAATGCCTACTTTCAAGCCTTTTGCAGCAAAAGCGCAAGCTAGATTGGCCGTTACCGTTGATTTACCAACACCGCCTTTGCCTGAGCCAACGGCAATTATTTTTTTAACGCCTGCAATCTTAGGCGCTTCAGCTTTTGTTGGCTTTTGCTCCATTTTTGGCGGCTCAGATGTTTCATTATGCGCAACCATGCCAACCATTACCTGCTCGACATCTTCAATTGAGCTTACCGCCTGCTCTGCTTGCAAGCGTACTGGCTCCATTTGTTCGGCTTTATTGGCATCAACCTCAATAACAAATCTCACATTTTTGCCATCAATCGATAAAGCCTTGACTAAATCAGCCTCTAATAATGTTTTTCCTGAAAAAGGATCTTTTATAAGGCTAAGGGCTGCAATAACCCTCTCTCTTAAATCAGACACGGCATGCCTTTCAATATGATTATTTTATTGTTTTATAGCGCTGAAATAAATCAGCTTAACGCTCAATAACATCAATTTTTGAAGTCACATTCAAGCATTCTGCAACCTTATCTAGCCTTTTTTCAACGCGTAAACAAATAATATTTTTCTCAGTCTTTGGGATAGTTAAAACTATCTCATCTTTTTCTTTTACTAACCAGAAAAGAGAAAGGCTTTGACGTTTTACAGGTGCCAAAACAAGGGCCAAACGGATAAGGCTCGCGAGCAGCCTCGCGCTATCATAAGCTTCATCGCCTATCAAATCAGTAAAAGATTCTAAATTTGGCGAAAGATCCGCTTTCACCCCTTCATATCTATGATGCATGGCAACCGCTAAGAAAGATCGATCAAAATGGCTCACGCCAATATAAGGGCCTAATGAAGCCATATTTTGCTGTATTGTGCTTCTATATTCAGGGTGCGACCACCATGAGATAAGGCTTAATTGAACAGCAGCAGTGATTAGATTTTCATCAAGAAAAGACAGATCATCACTCAATATTTTCATATGTGCTAAGATCCAATCTTGCATAACATTCAAACTATCTTCATGATGAAATTCAGGGTAAAGATTGCTGCATAGAAAGCGTGAAAAGCCTAATATCTGACTTTCTTTATGTTTCACCTTAGGCAATAATTCATAGGCTATAGCCTCTCTTATGCCATTGCTGATAAAATAAACCTGTTTAAATTTACCCAATTCAACGATATATTTTAAAACAACAGCAGCGAAGCCAATTAAATCTCTTCTGGATTGGGATACATGTTGCTTAATCTCGTCATCGCTTATTTTCCCCTTAATCAATTGATTTAAGAAATCCAACAATGCTTCTCGTTTTAGGATATAGCCATGCACGACCCTTAGCGGGTAATCATTACAAGCCATGTGCAAAGTCGCCAGCGCTCTCCAGCTTCCTCCAATGGCGTAAAATGTTTCAAAATCTTTAAACATTTTCTTATCGTCAGAAAAATCATCTTGAACAACCTTTTCTGCTTTTGATATCTCCCCATCAGACCTTGCAATCAAAGACAAGCTGCCAAGACGAAATGAAGATGCCATATCACCTTTAACCCCGATGGTTGAAATATCTAAGCTACCCCCACCCAAATCGCCTACAAGGCCAGAAGCATTGCAGACACCGACTTGAACAGCTAGCGCCCCATATTTAGCTTCTTCTTCACCTGTTAAAATTTCGACAGGCGCGCCTAATATATCAGTTGCTTTTTTCTGAAATGTCTTACCGTTTTTAGCGTCCCTGACGGCGGCTGTTGCAATGGCGCGCATTTTTGTAATGCCAGCATCTTCAATCAGCTTTTTAAATCGCTTCAAAACATCAGTTGCTGCATGCATGTGATCTGATGAAATTTCACCTGTCTTAGAAACAGATTGCCCCAATGCGCAAGCTAGCTTTTCATTAAAAAAAGGAATGATGAATTGTTGGTTTCCATAAAAGAAAACAAGCCGAATTGAATTTGATCCAATATCAATGACGGCTATTTGAGAGTATTTTTCCATAAATATTAAGGCCTTGCTACATATTTCAAGCCATTATATTAAAGATATATTTTACAAAAACTTAAAAGTCAAACAGTTCCCTTTTTCTCAATTTTTTAGATCGCCCATTACAATATACAGCGCTAAAGGCCAATCAAAAGTCTTTTGAAAGAGCCTTATAGCCATAGGGGCTACTCGCAGCCCTATTTTGAACGCCATTTTTTTTCAAATAATTTTTTAAATCTCTTCACAAAGGATTTAGGCACATCTGATTTAAAAGCATTACCACGTCCTGACAAGCTTGGCGAACGCATGAAATAATGGTGCAAATTAAACTTCTCATTTTCAGCTGCTGTTTTTTGGCGCTCAAAATTGCCCTCTGCATCCATATGCCAGCTTTGCTGATTATCCAGAATATTCGCAGCCATGACTTGATCTAAAACTTGACTATGAACCGTAGGATTTAAGATAGGTACTAAAGTTTCAACACGCCTATCTAGATTTCTAGGCATAAGATCTGCAGAACCTATCCATAGTTTTGCATTAGAGTTAGGCAAGCCAGCCCCATTCCCAAAACAGTAAATGCGAGGATGTTCTAAAAAACGACCGACCACACTTTTCACGATGATATTTTCAGATAAACCTTTAATGCCAGGCCGCAGGCAGCAAATCCCCCTAACGATAAGTGTTGATTTAACCCCTGCTTGACTAGCTTTATATAAAGCATCAATAATATCAGGATCCACAAGAGAATTCATTTTAAACCAAATCTCCCCCTTGCCGCCTGATTTTACGATATTGATCTCATGATCAATTTGCTCAATAATGGAAGATCTAAGGGATCGTGGCGAAAGCTTCAAAATCTCAAGCCCTTCCGGCTCCGCATATCCTGTTACATAATTAAATACACGAGCGACATCTCTGGCAATACCTTCATGGCATGTAAACAGAGATAAATCCGTATAAATTCTGGCCGTTATGGGGTGATAATTGCCCGTACCTATATGGCAATAGGTTGTCAATCCGACCCCTTCTTTACGCACGACCATTGATAATTTCGCATGGGTTTTTAAATCAACAAAGCCATAAACAACCTGAACCCCTGCCCTTTCCAAATCGCGTGCCCATTTAATATTTGCCTCTTCATCGAAACGAGCTTTTAATTCCACAATAGCGGTCACTGATTTCCCTGATTCTGCGGCAGCTATTAAAGCCGCAACAATTGGAGAATTATTGCTAGTGCGGTAAAAAGTTTGCTTGATCGCAACAACATTTGGATCATTAGCAGCTTGCTCTAAATAGCTTAGCACCACATCAAAAGATTCGTAAGGGTGGTGAACAATAAGGTCTTTTTGACGGATTGCAGCGAAACAATCCCCCCCATTCTCTTTTATTCTTTCTGGAAAACGCGGCTGATATGGGTCAAAACAAAGCTCTGGTCTATCGACATTTACAAGCTCGTTGAGATCACCTAAAGCCAACATTGACTCTGCTATGGAAATTTCTTTATAGCTAACTTCAAATGCATCTTTTAAAAATTCTGCTACTGCGATAGGCGTATCTTCACTCATCTCCAAGCGAATTACACTGCCTCTTTTACGCCTTAATAACGCAGTTTCAAAAACACGAACGAGATCTTCCGCTTCTTCTTCAATTTCTAAATCACTATCGCGGATGATCCTGCAAGTCCCATACCCGTTTAGCTTATGACCGGGGAATAACAGATCCATATGCGCTAAAATAACATCTTCTAACTTGATGAATTTTTTAGCATTACCAGTATTTACTTGATCTGATGTAGAGATATTTTGAGGAATTTCTACAAAACGATCCATTTGTGATGGAATCGGAACTAAAGCAAATAATTGCTCTGCTTTTGCTTCATGATAAAGATCTAAGGCTAAAGAGAACCCTTTGTTAGAGATAAATGGGAAAGGATGACCGGGGTCAATTGCCATAGGGGTTAGTACTGGGAAAATATTTGCCGTAAAACGCGCTCTAAGCCATTTTAGCTGCGCTTGATCTAAATCATTAGGATGAATAATATTAATATCTACGTCACTTAGCTCTTGCTTAAGCTGAGTAAATATATGTTGCTGCGTTACTACAAGTTGATCGACTGTAATTGAAATTGCTTTTAGCTGTTTAGATGGCGTCAAACCATCATGACTAATAATCTCAATACCTTCATTTTCTTGCCCTTTTAAACCAGCAACACGCACCATAAAAAATTCATCTAGATTTGTCGCTGAAATCGATAAAAAGCGCACACGTTCTAATAAAGGATGCTCTTTGTTTTGCGCTTCTTCTAAAACACGCTGATTAAAACCCAACCAAGAAAGTTCACGATTTAAAAAGCGATAAGGCACTTCCTTTTCAACCCACTGATAAGGTGAGGAATAATATTGATCTGGAATTTGTTCTTCTTTAATTTTATTATCAAAATTTTCTATACCGAAATCTTGATTTTCCATTTTAATTCTCAATTTTCAGATGCGATTGACAAAATATATCGTTGAAACTTATATAAAATATGACAAAAACATCATTTTCTTCATAGGGCATTAGCCTCATAAACATGAATTGTGCTTTCAATATCATGCAAGACTGTGATTTTTGTTTTGAAATTGATAATAGTCTCTAGAATGATATAGTCATATCATAGCAATTATCAATGAAATGCAAGAATAAATTAAAAATTTAATCTCTTTATCAATAAAAATTCGTTGTTTTTTCTATGAGTGATAGAATTTGATCTTTTTTTATAGATTTGCCTGTATCAGATATAATTTCTTCAAGACCATTCACAATTTTTTGCAATGAAGTAATATCTCTTGAAATGCGTTCTAAGATTAATTCTGCAAAATTTGGATTAATATCAAGCTGACGATCTTCCAACAACTTCCAAAATACGTCCCTTAAAATATCGTCCCCAGGGGGATCAATAAAGATAGGCAAAGCCATGCGAAGGCGTGACAACAGATCAGGTAAAACAATCCCGATATCACTAGCTGGCTTACGGCTTGTAAGCAAAAGATAAGCACCAGTTTGCAAGACAAGATTAATCAAATGAAAGAGCGTATTTTCATTCCCATTTTTCTCATGGATATCCTCAACGACAAGAGCCCCATGAGAAAGTAAAGCATCAATATCACCTGCATTCAAATCTGCGTATTTAATAATTTTCGCGCTATGTTCTTCAGCCCAGATATGGCTATGATGTGTTTTTCCACTGCTTTCGCCACCAATCAGCAAGGCAAAATGATGTGTCCAAAGCAGTTTATTATTCAACATACCATAAGCACTCTCATTAGAGAGCCCAATAGCAAGGTTTTCGCGTGTATAATGTGTTGGAAGAAGAAATTCAAAATTTAATTGGCTCATTCTTATTCCTTGCCAACTTCTTCTGTTTTTTGCACCTCTACTTCAATCTCTTCATTTTCATTATCTTTTGGATTAGCCTCTAATATCACAACGCCATTTTCCCCTAAATATAATGGGCTTTGTAAATATTGAGAAAGAATAAATCGAACTAAAACGCCAATAGAGGCAGCAAGTGGCACGGCAACAATAAGACCGGCAAAACCAAGTAAAGAGCCAAAAACAACTAAACTTAACATCAACCATACAGGGTGAAGCCCTACATTATGCCCGACAAGTTTAGGTTGAAGTATATTGCCTTCTATCGCTTGACCAAAAAAGAAAATACCAATCACGACGCCGATCATAGAATAATCTGGCCAAAACTGGCCTATAGCAACAATGAGAGACAGGCTTAACCCTGTAATTGAACCTATATAAGGGATAAAGTTTAAAATGCCAGAGATGATACCAATCAAGAGACCAAATTTTAGCCCTATAACGCTCAAGGCAACAGCATAAAAACTGCCCAAAAACATGCTAATCATCAATTGACCGCGGAAAAAACCTGCAACCGCTTGATCCATCTCAATAAATAGCTGCACAATGGTATCTTTATGCTCACGTGGCAACCAGCTGCGTATTTTAGCAGTCATATTATCCCAATCTAATAGGAAATAAAATGCGATAACTGGCGTAATAAAAAGAAGTGAAATGGTATTAATTAAAATAGCCCCTGAATCAAAAATCTTCTGCATAACACTGACAAGCAAAGTCTGACCTTGCTTTAAAATATCAGGCAATGGCACTGAGCTCTCACTCGTGGATATGCCCACCTGATCAAAACTTTGGAAAGCCTGCATAATCAATGGCTTAACTTCATTTCTTATTGTATTGAAAAATTCAGGTATTTTTTCTGAAAGCTGAATGAGCTGCTCCCATGCAAGAGGCAAAATCCACATGCCAACTGCACAGAAAATAAGTACTGCAGTCAGCGTCACAGTGATGGAAGCCCATAATCTTGAAAATTTATATTTTTCCAGTAAATCAGCAGCAGGATCAAAACAATAGGCTATGGCCATGCCAACCAGAAATGGAAATAAAACTTGACTTAAAGAGAAGAGTAAAGCGAGAATAAGGCAAAAAATTGCGCCCCATATCACAAGCTGTTTTTGAATGGACATAGCTATTTCCCAAGGTGAAATTTTCAACAAACATAAGCCGTCGATCGAAGAAAATACCAATCCACAGAAGTGTTTATATCAACTACACTATTATTTTACAAAATAATAAAAAACAAGTTTTTTTGGTATGATTTTAGTCAATTTCAAAACTTTAAAAACAGAGCATTGTTCATATTATTTGTGAGCTTTTAAAAAAATAACCCTGAATTAATTAAATAAATTCAAAATATTAGAATGCGATTGAGACGAAATGGAAAGTGATGTCATGGCAAGCGTTTGGCGCGTTTGTGCTAAATTCGTTTGCAAGGCCACTTCTTCCGTATCAATGCTGAGTAAATTGGTTGTTTCTTCTGCATATAGTTCTGACTTAATAGCCATTTGGTTACGCGTCGCTTCAATGCCTATTTGAGCACCTGTTAAATGCCCCTCAATCTTATCAAGAGCACTCGTTAACGCTTCGCTATCCATTGAGAAAAAGCTATTTTCTAGGCCTTTGCTCGCAATATCATCATACCAATTTTGCGCTTCATCATCGGTTAATGCCTTATCAAATATGATAAAATCACTCAATCCACCTAAGTTTGACTCAGTAGTTAAAGAATTTCCTGCTGCACCTAAATAGACTGAATCGCGAGACCCTAGAGCCGGAGGCGCGGTAAGATTATCATTCGTTAGGGTAAGTTTATCGCCATCTTGATAGATAGCAACATCACCAGCATCATTCACTGTCATCATGATGAATGTCCAGTCACCTGAGCCATAAGTACCATTGCCGCGTGTATCATTGGCATCTGTTGTGTCAGTGGTTACAATAGTGCCAGTGTCTGTAGCATACCCTACTCTAAAATTGTTTGTTAAACTACTCCAATTGAAATTAAACGGATTTGAAGAGCCTGTAGTATTTGCAACATTGAATATTCTTGAGGTGGATGCGCTACGGTCTATTCTAGCCCAAGTACCAATTGTTAATGCATCTGGTATTTCAATTTGTGGAATTTGCACATAAGATCCTGTGCCAGATGCTGGAGAATTATTATTTGGCATTTCCACTGAAAATGAACCATTTGGCCCGCTTTGTGATAAGTTCGCTGTTGGCCCCAAAATACCATCAGCTTGATTACCAGTGAAATCTGCATAGACATTATTTATAGAGTCTGGACCAAAGGCAGCAATTAGATTTGGATAAGCTGATGTATCAAAATCACCATTTTCAATACCTAAAACATTCCCGCCGCGA
>WTKA01000110.1:0-18822 GCA_011524605.1 Hyphomicrobiales bacterium
AAATCAATTTAAATCTTCGGGCAGGTCTGGAATAGGAAGAAAGTTAATTCCCTCATCGTTTAATTCTTTTGCTTCTTTTGCGGTTGTTTCACCGCGGATATTGCGGGGCTCTGCTTCTTTATAATGAATTTTACGCGCTTCTTCGGCAAAGCTATTGCCGACATCTTCTGTATTTTCCTTAACTTGCTTTTTAAACTCGCGTAAAAATTCAAGTTTATGCTGAATGACTTTATTTGCTTCTTGCACTTGTGCTGCTGAAATTGTTTGCGTTTTGTTGCTATCTGTATTTTGCGGCATATTTGGAGTAGAAGCTGTTGTTTGGGTGGGAGGAGCTATGTCCATATCTTTGGACTTTTTAGTGCCTTGAACATTGGGGGTCATCAGAGCGCGATCAACTTGAATACTATTACAGATAGGGCAACAAAGCAGTCCTTTTTGCTTCTGAGTTTCAAAGGCTTCACTGCTTTTAAACCAACCATCAAATATATGCTTATTATCGCATATTAAATCATATTTGATCATCTCTTATCTTTTCTGCTCTAGTGAAAAATTAGCATCGAGTTTTAAAGCGGGGATGCGGCCTCTTGCCTTGGAAACAGCGTTAAGATCAATCTCAGCATAAATGATTTCAGGCTTCTCACTTTTAGTTTCAGCAATGATTTCTCCCCATGGATTGATGATCATAGCATGACCATAAGTGCGCCGTCCATCTTCATGGCTACCCGCTTGAGCACTGGCAATCATCCAGCTTCCTGTTTCAATTGCCCTTGAGCGTAATAGGGCATGCCAATGGGCTTTGCCTGTTGTGTGGGTGAAGGCGGCAGGGCAGGTTAAAATTTGAGCGCCTGATTGACAGAGCATGCGAAACAGATGAGCAAAGCGTAAATCATAGCAGATAGCCATGCCAAAGATGCCTATATCCGTATGGGCAATTATAGCCTTTTCACCCTTTTCATAGCTATTGCTTTCTCGATAGCTTTCCCCATTGTCTAGGGTTACGTCAAACATATGGATTTTGTCATAATAGCTGAAAATTGCACCATTTGGATCGATGATAAAGCCTCGGTTAGCCGCTTTTGTTTCTGAAATTTTTAGAGCCATTGAACCGATATGCAGCCAAACTCGCAGGTCTTTCGCAAGGGCGCATAGGGTTTTTAATCCCCAATCCTCATGCTGATAGCTGATTTTTGAAAAAAGTTCATCGCGAGATTGGACAAGAATATTGGTCATTTCTGGCGTTTGAATATAATGGGCGCCATTTTGAGCCGCTTCTTTTATTTGGCTGCAAACATTATGAATATTTGTTTTTACGCATTTTCCAGAGGTCATTTGAATGCAGCTAGCTGAAAAATGCTCTAAAGGGAGATCAGTCATGCTTTATACCAATATATCTCTTTGGGTTTGATCGCCTATTTTGAAAATACGCTTATATCTTGCTACTTCTTCTTGAGGCCCCATCGCCTTGTTTGGGTTGTCAGATAGCTTCACTGTTGGCTTGCCATTGGCTTTCACAGCTTTGCAAACAAGAGAGAAAGGGGCAAGCTTATCCCCTGGCGTTAAATCTCTAAAATCATTGGTGAGCAAAGTCCCCCAACCAAAAGCCACCCTAACTTTACCTTTAAAACAAGTGGAGAGATACTTGATTTGTGCAACATCAAGACCATCTGAAAAGATTATTAGCTTTTGTCTTGGATCTTCGCCTTTGGATATCCACCAATCTATCGCTTGATAGGTGAGTTTTTCAGGGTCACCAGAATCGATGCGAATACCAGTCCAACTTGCCATCCAATCAGGGGCATTTTTTAAGAAATTGGCGGTGCCGTAAGTATCAGGTAAAATAATTCTTAAGTTACCATCATGCTCCTCTTGCCAATTTTGTAAGACTTGATATGGAGCTTGGTATAAGTCTTCATCATTTTGCGCCAAGGCCGCATAAACCATGGGCAATTCATGCGCATTTGTGCCGATCGCCTCCACTTCCCATTTTTTGGCAATAAGGCAGTTTGAAGTGCCTGAGAATTTTTCTCCCAAGCCTTCTTTCATGGCTTGTACACACCAATCTTGCCATAAGAAACCATGGCGGCGGCGCGTACCAAAATCTGCAATGCGCAAATCTTCAATTTTATTCAGCTGTGTAATTTTTTCCCAAACACGGGACATGGCACGTGCATATAAAATTTGAAGCTCTAATTTGCCCATATGTTTTAAAATAGCGCGAGATCTCAGCTCCATTAAAATGGAAAGAGCAGGAATTTCCCAAAGCATAACTTCAGGCCACTTGCCTTCAAAAGTTAATTCATATTGCCCGTCTCTGACTTCAAGATGGTAAGGAGGAAGTTGTAAATTTTCAAACCATTCCATAAATTCAGGGGCGAACATATAACGCTTGCCATAGAACATATTACCGCGCATCCAAGTACTTTCACCCCGTGATAGCCTTAAAGAGCGGACATGATCCAATTGTTCTCGCAATTCGCCTTCATCAATAATATCAGCAAGACGAATATCTTTAGAGCGATTAATCAGCGAAAAAGTAACGTCAACATCTGGCTTGTTGCGAAAAATAGTTTGCGCCATTAATAGTTTATAAAAATCAGTATCGATCAACGATCGAACGATCGGATCAATTTTCCATGTATGGTCATGAACGCGTTTTGCGATATCAATTATAGACATGATCGCGCTTCCTAAAGAATTTTTACCCTTTTATATCGGTTTATCAGCGATAATGGGGAGCGAAATTTAAGAAATATTCACCACGACACGACCTCTTATTTTGCCATCTAAGATATCATGCCCTGCTTGAATAACGCTTTCTAAAGGAATTTCCCTCGTTAGGGAAGCTAAAATATCGCGATCTAAATCGTTAGCTATTCTATCCCATGCCTTAATGCGCTTTTCTTTTGATGCATAAACTGAATCAACACCGCGCAAAGTGATGCCACGTAGAATGAAAGGCATCACCGTTGTTGGTAAATCAAAGCCTTGCGCGAGGCCACAACAAGCGACAACACCGCCATATTGTGTTTGCGCTAATATATTGGCTAAGCTATGGGATCCGACGGCATCAATCGCCCCTGCCCACCTTTCCTTGCCTAAAGGACGACCCTTTTCGCTTAACTCTGAACGATCTATAATTTGATGTGCGCCTAAGGATTTTAAAAAAGCCTCTTCCTCAGGTCGCCCCGTAGAAGCGATAATCTCATAGCCAGCTTTTGCGAGCAATGCGATTGCGACAGAGCCAACACCACCATTAGCACCTGTCACTAATATAGGGCCTTTATCAGGGGTAAGGCCACTTTCTTCCAAGGCAAGAACGCATAACATAGATGTATAGCCCGCAGTGCCGACAGCCATGGCATCATGCGCACTTATATTTTCAGGTTTATGAATAAGCCAATCGCCTTTCACGCGCGCTACTTCAGAATAGGCGCCCCAATGAGTTTCCCCAACGCCAAATCCGTTTAAAATTACAGCGTCCCCTTTTTTAAATTCGTCATGTTGAGATGAAAGAACAGTGCCAGCAAAATCAATGCCTGGAACCATAGGCCAATGGCGCACAACAGGGGAGCTGCCTGTTATGGCAAGGCCATCTTTATAATTAACCGTCGTCTTTTCGACCTTAACAGTGACATCACCTTCCATAAGGTCTTTTTCAGAGAGCTCAACCCAATCCAGCTTTTGGCCATCATCTGTTTTTGAAATCTGTAAAGCTTTAAACATAGTCATGGCACACCTTTAGCTAATTTTTTCTAGGCTCTTTATTTCCTCTAGATCCAAGTGTGCTTAAATTTCGCCTTAGGTCAACCATTCTTTTAGGCGTTAACTTTTCAAGGCTCTGCACTTTAAGTGAAGAATTGATTGCTGACACTCATCTTTTTCTTAATATTTTTTGTCTAGATTCTAAATAAAGGGCGATTTGTCACCTTGAAAGCATGCTGGATTTAGATTAATGCTAGGCAAGCGAAATTTATGGAGATTTACAATGAGTGATGATAAAGAAAATGCTATGGATTATAATGAGCATGAAAAATCTTATGAGATTTTCATTGCCATTGCAAAATGGGGAACGATTGCAAGCATTATAGGCGTTTCTCTTTTAGCTTTCATCACGCTTTAAATTTCAAATTTATATTTTTGAATATAATTTAGGTCTTGAGCCTTAGCCGTACGCGATAATATTGCGTGCGGTTTTATTTTGCACCGAACTCTTGTAGGCGTGACTGTTTTTATGCATTGCTTCATAGTTTACCTTTTGGCTTATGGATAAGCAGAAGTGAAAGATATTAGAGTAATGTCACACTCTAATGTATAATATTTTGGGTCTTGTTTGAGCGTTTTTAAGACATGCAAAACGTTCGAATTAATGATTTGCCTTCCATCAGGATAAACCTTGCCTTCTTCTAATAATGTCCCCATTTCATTTTTAAGTTTTTCGTAAAGTACTTTATTGTCCCAAGCGCTAACGAGTCCAATATCCGGCCGATAAATTAATGCCTCCAAACCTGTTTCAGGTAAATCTGATACATCTTCATAAGCAAGAAATGCATTGCGGTCATGATGCTCATCAATCCAATGAGCGGTTGTTTCAGAGAAGATAAATAATTCATCATTGCCACGAGACAAAATTGTGCCATTATTGCTTTTCACAACAACATTTGGTCTCAAATAAGCATTCGCAAAATTGAAATAAGAATCATGTGCAATGATTATTCCATTGGGTAATTTACACATTCTTTTTGTGCAAAAATAATAAGTAAGCCAGTAGATAAAAGAAAAATTCCAAAGCAGAACAATAGTAGAATTTTTAAAGTGGTATACAGTAAATATGTAATCTTTTTAATTATGCTTTTTAGGGTCATAGAAACTCCGATTGCTGTCAGCATAGACCATGCTTTCCTATAATAGGGTTTTTTTTAAATTTAGTTGCAAAATTAATTTTTTCTCTATAAGGTTTGTTCTCTAAGCTTTTTGAAATAAGGTAATATTAGCATTTCCCAACACAAAAAAATCATATGAAATCTCTTCGCCAAACCAAAAGGCATGCTCATGATTTATAAGGCTGCAGGCTTGCTCATTGATATAAGTATTTTAGTTGTCTTTTTGAAAGCTTTATGGACACCATTCTTTTTCATGAAAAGATGTAAATATTTGATTGTCGCATTTTGTCTATCGCTTATCACGATGGCTGCACTAACCCATCTTTTTTACTGGTGGCGATCCTATTCAATTTATCTTGAATTATGGTGGCTTGGATATGATAGCCTAGATTTTGACTATGAAGATCGCACGCGTGATGTACCAGAAGGCTTGAAAGAGTATGCAGAAAGTTTAAGTAATTCCCCGACACAAAATATAGGTTGGCCTGTTAGGGCAAGTTTTGGCGTTATTTTCTTAGTGTTACCCTATGTTATCTCTATTTACGGCGTCACATGGATCTGGAAAATAATAAAGCAGCTAAAACGTGCCATGCAAAAATGATGATTTTCCTTCTATCCGTCAAATCTATATTTGCTTATAACATTGAAATTTTCTCAATCTTATAAGTAGCTAAAAAGGCGGGGATAAAATTTATATCTTTTATATTATTCTCTTTCTTCCCCCTCTTTCACAGCTTTGGGCTCAGTGATAAAGCCGCCTGATTGGCGCGCCCAAAGTTTTGCATAAGTACCGTCGCTTTTATGGAGCGCTTCATGGGTGCCTTCTTCTATAATTGCGCCGCTGTCCATAACAACAAGGCGGTCTAATTCTGAAATTGTTGAAAGGCGGTGGGCGATGGCAATCACGGTTTTCCCTTTCATAAGTTCAAAAAGATTTTCTTGAATGGCAGCTTCCACCTCTGAATCAAGCGCAGACGTCGCTTCATCAAGCACTAATATAGGCGCGTCTTTCAAGAAAACACGGGCAATGGCGATGCGTTGTCTTTGCCCACCAGAGAGCTTGACCCCGCGTTCCCCCACTTGGGCATCTAACCCTTTTCTACCTTGTTGATCCTCTAGCCCTTCAATAAATTCATAGGCATTAGCGCGCTTTGCAGCGGTGATAATCTCATCTTCGGTGGCCTGAGCATTGCCATAGGCAATATTCTCACGAATAGAGCGATGTAGTAGTGAACTATCTTGCGTGACGACGCCAATATGGGCGCGTAGGCTTTCTTGGGTCACGTCAGATATAGCTTGACCATCAATGGAGATTATCCCTTTTTCAATATCATAAAAACGAAGCAAAAGATTGGTGATCGTGGTTTTGCCCGCACCAGAGCGCCCCACAAGGCCAATCTTTTCCCCCGATTGGATGGTGAGGTTGAAATCATTTAAGATTTTTTGCGTTTCATCATCGCTTTGTTTGCCATAGTTGAAGGTGACATTTTTAAATGTAATTTCCCCTTTATCGACAGTTAGTGTGCTGGCATCCTCTTTATCTTTGATCTCTTGTGGTTTTGAAAGCATGGATATGCCATCATGAATGATGCCGATTTGTTCAAAAAGGCCTGCAAATTCCCACATCACCCAGTCAGACATGCCGTTTAGGCGCAAGGCAAGCGCCATAGCTGCGGCGATGGCGCCAATGGTAACGAGATCCCCCATCCAGAGCCATATGCCCATACCTGCAATGGCTGCTATAACAAAGCTGTTGTTTAAAAACATTAATATTTGTAAAACTGAAACAAGCCGCATTTGTTTATATACAGTTTTTAAAAAGCCATCCATGCCATCGCGGGCATATTGGGCTTCAACGCCCGCATGAGAAAAAAGCTTCACAGTAGAAATGTTGGTATAGCTATCCACAATGCGTCCTGTCATCATGGAACGCGCATCTGCTTGCTGCGTAGAGGCTTCTCTGAGTTTAGGCATTAATAATAGGCTTAGTGCAATATAAATAACCATCCAAAAAGCTAGGGGGAGCATGAGTCTCCAATCAGCACTGGCGACTAAAATAAACATGGAGACAAAATAAACGATGATGTAGATGAACACATCCATGACTCTGATGATGCTATCGCGAATGGCGAGGGCTGTTTGCATGACCTTAGTTGCGATGCGCCCAGCAAATTCATTAGCATAAAAATCCATCGACTGGCTGAGCAAATAGCGATGCATTTGCCAGCGGGCAATCATGGGGAAATTCCCTAATAAGGCCTGATGTAAAACAATCGTATGAAGCGCCCCACTTATAGGACGAATAGCTAAAATGAAAAAAGCTAGGAGTAATAAGGTTAGCCCTTCTTTTTCTATAAAACTTTCTTTATCAGACTGGCTGAGCCAATCGACTAAATTGCCCATAAAATAAAAAAGCAGCACTTCCCCCGCCGCTAAAAAAGCACCTAAAAAGCCAAGAGCTAATAGCCATGGCCAAGCATCTTTGGCATAATGCCAGCAGAAGCCAAAAAGGGTAGAAGGCGGCTGGGTTGGTACTTCTTGGGGATAAGGGTTGATTTGGCGTTCAAAAAAGGAAAACATGCTTGACCTAAAAGAAAAAAATATCATCGTATTAGGCTCAGGACGTAATTATTTTGTTCAATTCTGTTTGAATTATAAGTATTATTTGTTGAAACTTTATTTTTGACAAATAATGCTTTTAACTCAAACCCACTTTTATATGAAATGGGCACCATATATTTACACCATGAATGCGTCAAAAAAGCTTGAAATTACCAGTAGTTCCAGCGCTTTCTTGTCCGTTCAGAGTGTAAATCTATTAGTGCAGAATGGACTAAATAATCAAGTCCTGAGCCTAAGATAGTCTTGTTGCGTAAATAACATATGCGAATTTATAAAAATAACAAGGTGAAGAAATGTCATTTGCATCGAAAGTGCATGAGTTAGCAGGTAAAATGCGGGCTTTATTCGAGCCAACGCCTTTGCAGCATAATCTTTATTTATCTCAAAAATATGACGCTGAAATTTGGCTGAAGCGTGAAGATTTATCTCCTGTCCGCTCTTATAAAATTCGTGGTGCTTTTAATGCCATGAGCCGCCAGCTAGAAAAAAATCCAGAACAAGCAAGTTTTGTGTGCGCATCCGCTGGCAATCATGCTCAAGGGGTTGCCTATGCTGCGCAGCATTTTGGCGTCAAAGCAAAAATATATATGCCTGTCACAACGCCAGGGCAGAAAATTATGAAGACGGAAAACTTTGGCGCTGAGCATATTGAGATTGTCTTGATAGGTGATTATTTTGATGAAACATTAGCTGCCGCTAAAAAAGATGCGCATGAGAGCGGGGCCTGTTTTTTGCCGCCCTTTGACCATTCTGATATCATTATGGGGCAGGCAACGGTTGCCGATGAAATTTTTGAACAGCTCGGCGGCGCGCCAGATTTGCTGATTGCAGGTGTTGGCGGTGGGGGGCTATCTTCGGGTCTGAAGAAATATTTTCATGCACGTCAAGAAGGCATTCCTGATCTTTATCTTTGCGAGCCCTCAGGCGGGCGTAGCTTATACATGGCCTTAAAAAGGGGTGGGTTGGTGACCCTAGACCATGTTGATAATTTTGTTGATGGAGCGGCGGTTGCTCGGATTGGTGACATTAATTTTGATATTTTAAAAGATACCCCTTTAAGTATGGTTCGCTCTATCCCTGAAAATAGGCTATGCGCAACTATGATAGAAATGCTCAATAGCGAAGGGATTGTGTTAGAGCCTGCAGGGGCTTTAACAATTGACGCGCTAAAAGATTTGAAACCAGTGATAAAAGGAGAGACTGTTGTTTGCGTCACTTCTGGTGGCAATTTTGACTTTGAGCGGTTGCCCGATGTGAAAGAGCGTGCGCTAAAATCGGAAGGTCTGAAAAAATATTTCATTTTGCGCATGCCCCAACGCCCCGGTGCATTAAGAGATTTTCTTGAGCTTTTAGGCCCTGAAGATGATATTGCGCGCTTTGAATATTTAAAAAAATCCGCGCGCAACTTTGGCTCAGTGCTTATTGGCATTGAATCTAAAGCGCCTGACGCGTTCATTGATTTATTTAATCGAATGGATGAGGCAGGCTTTGCCTATCAAGATATTACTGATAATGATGCTTTGAGCCAATTTTTGGTATAAAATTTATTCCTGCCAAATGCCATAAGTGTCTCTAAAATAGTCAAAGCAAGCTTTATTGGCATGATGTCTTGATAATCCTTCCAATGTTGCTTTTCTTAGTTCATCAACTCTATTTTCCGCATTATGATCAGAAAGTGCCTGTCCATCATTTAAGGTGATAATACCAATATTATTTTTTGCGAGCATGCCAGATAGCCAAATATCATCAACCGCCCATATTTTTTCTGGAATGTCAAAAACTTCAGATGTGAAAAATTGTGGTTTCACGAGCACGCCAGCAAAGCCCATGGCAAAAGCTGTGTCCCCACCTATTTTTTTTCCTTTTGGCTTCCATAAGCCAAAACTAGCCGCTCTTTTAAGGCGATATTTCCAATCTTTTGATCGCTTTTTTTGGTTGAAAGATATAAAGTCAGCAAGACTAGCGCCATAAGCACATATGGCTTTTTCTGGATTTTCCTCGCTTTTTTTTATGAGTTCTTCAGCCCAATTTGGATGGTATATCCTATCGTCATCACAATAAAGAAGACGAGCACCTTGGTTCTCAAATTCTTTGACCGCGCCTAATATTTTTGTGGCAGGGCCATAATCCATATCTAAAATTCTTAATGCGCACCAGTCTGGAAGCTTTGGCATCGTATAGGGATTAAATTTATCTCGGCGATATTCCTTCGGAATATAAAGAATAATCTGATCAATATCTGCAGTTTGGTTTTTTAAAGAAGTTAAAGTTGGCAGTAAGCCGTCAAAACGGCTAGGGATAGCAGTTAGACTAATAATGTTTTTTGTCATTATCTTGCTTTCGATGTATGCCATCTGATCTGTTTTGAAAATAGATGGAAAATTTTTATGTTGTTATCGACATTTTTAATAAATGCCGTTATGATTTTCGCGTTTGAATCGCGATTTTAAAGCGTTATATCTAAGTTTTTCTTTATATGCATCTAGGAAATTAAATTCTGATGAAATTAGGCTCAAAATATTTTGATGGCATTCGTGTTAAGGCGGAAAATGACCGTTCGCGCCAAGAAAATAATAGAATTTGTGAATGGGAAGGTTGCTCTGCTCCTGCAGAGCATAAGGCTCCAGGCGGTCGCAATGCTAAAAATAAATTTAGATATTTTTGTGCGAAGCATATTAAAGAATATAACGCCAATTATAATTATTTTGAAGGTATGGCAGATGAAGATGTTAGGTCTTTCCAAAAAGATGCATCTTTAGGCCACAGGCCAACTTGGACCATGGGCGTTGATAAAAGCTTTGGTTTTAATGCAGAAACAGCACCGCCCCATATGGCGGAGGATTTTAAAAAAGCCCGTTGGAAAAAAGAGCAGGCTAGGCGTGCTGCTATGCGTGCAGGCCCTGGTAACTCAGCACCAAAGGCAAAGCCTCTCACCCCCGCAGCTAAAAATGCCTTTCATAAAATGGGACTTGAATATTCTGCTACAGGCGATGAGATTAAGGCAAAATATAAGGATTCAGTGAAACGGCTTCACCCTGATGCGAATGGTGGTGATCGTAAATATGAAGAGCGTTTGCGCGAAATTATCACCGCTTATACATATCTTAAACGTTCTGGCTATTGCTAACTGCTTCTTGTCAGATTAAAGATGTGACTTAAATAATGATTTTGCAGCCTTACCTATGGTTAGAAGTCTCTGTATAGACAGTAGTATTTTAATCTCATTTTTTCTTGCGAGCAGCTATGAGCGACACAACAACAAATAAACCAGATACAACCCTTAAAGCTAAAGATGTTTTTGGTATTAAAGCAGATTGGGAAATACCTGCTTTTTCTCAAAAGTCAGAACATGTACCAGAAATCGATAATGATTATCTTTTTGATGACCTGACAACAAGAGCTATTTTAGCAGGCTTTACCCATAATCGTCGTGTGATGATCCAAGGTTATCATGGTACTGGTAAGTCAACCCATATTGAGCAAGTCGCTGCGCGTTTGAATTGGCCAACAGTTCGCGTGAATTTAGATAGCCATATTTCGCGGATTGATATGGTAGGTAAAGATGCTATCGTGCTTAAAGACGGTAAGCAAATTACTGAGTTTAAAGAAGGTATATTGCCTTGGGCTTTGCAAACAAATACAGCGCTTATTTTTGATGAATATGATGCGGGTCGCCCTGATGTGATGTTTGTTATTCAAAGGGTTTTAGAAGCGCAAGGTAAATTAACATTACTTGACCAAAATCGCGTTATTCACCCTCATCCTTCTTTCAGATTATTTGCAACGGCAAATACAATAGGGCTTGGTGATACAAGCGGCCTTTATCATGGTACGCAACAAATCAACCAAGGGCAAATGGATAGATGGAATATTGTTGCTACGCTAAACTATTTAGCAATTGAAGCAGAGCGCGATATTATTTTAGCAAAAGTAGCGGGCTTAGAAGCTGATGTTGCTGAGAAAATGGTGCGTATTGCAGATCTCACCAGAAAGTCTTTCATGCAAGGGGAACTTTCAACGGTTATGAGCCCGCGTACGGTTATTACTTGGGCCGAAAATGCTAAGATTTTTGAGGATGTTGGTTTCGCCTTCCGCCTTTCATTTTTGAATAAATGTGATGAGCAAGAGCGTAATATTGTTGCTGATATGTATCAGCGTGGTTTTGATGAAGAATTGCCTGAATCGCCTATCCATTCAGCTGTGGCATAATTGAGGGAAAATATGCCAACAAACCGCATCAACAAGCAAGATGAACAGCAACAAAATATGGATCGCTTTAAAGCAGCTGTTGGCGTGACAGCAAAAGCAATTTCAAATGATGCTGAAATTCAAGTGGAATATGCTGGTAAAAATCCAGGCATGATGGGGAATGTGTTGCGCGTGGCTGAGCCACCGCGAGTGCCAACCACCTATGATATTTCTGTAACGCGAGGGCAGGCCGATGCGCTAGCTCTTCGCCATGCTACTCATAATGCTAATATTCATTATCAAAATATACCTGAGGGAGATAATGCCCGCGCAATTTACGACCGCTTAGAGCAGGAAAGAATAGAGGCTTTAGGCGGTGTGAAAATGCCCGGTATGCGCACAAATCTCGCAGCACGTTTAGAAGATAAATATATTCGTGCAAAATATGATGAAATCTCAACAAAAGAAGAAGCCCCGCTTGAAGAGGCAATCGCTTTACTAGCGCGTGAAAGAATGACAGGACAGGCGCCACCAGCCTCAACAAAAACACTCATGGGATTTTGGCAAGGCTGGATTGAAGAAAACGCCCTTCAGCATATTGATAAGCTTAGTTCAATGCTTGAAGATCAAGATGCATTTGCAAAACAAATTAGAGAGATTGTCCGCGCGCTCGATATGGCTGATGAGCTTGGTGAAGAGACAGGCGATTTAACTGACGAAACCGAAGAGCCGGGCGATGAAACATCTGAAAATGAAAATCAAGATGACATGCAGGGCGAAGCTGAGTCAACTGAAGGAGAACAGCAAGCCAGCATGGAACAGCTAGATAGTCGTGATGTGGATGGGGATGCGCAAGCGGAGCAAGATGGCGAAGCCCCCCCTGATGCTATGCCTATGGATGCCGAGTTTGGCGATCCTATTGATGCTGCACAAAGCGATCCTGAAGAACGTGAGATCGATATAAAAGCGCAAAATGATTATTACCAAGCTTATACAACAGATTATGATGAGGTTGTTAAAGCGGAAGAACTCGTTGATGCAAATGAGCTTGCCCATTTAAGAAGCCTGCTTGACCGTCAAATTGAGCATTTACAAGGGATTGTTTCCCGTTTGGCAAATCGGTTACAACGTCGTTTAATGGCGCAGCAAGATCGCGGTTGGGATTTTGACCTTGAAGAAGGTGTTCTTGATACGGCGCGGCTTACCCGTGTCGTCACTGATCCAATGCAGCCTTTAAGCTTTAAATATGAAAGAGATACAGAATTTAGGGACACTGTTGTTACATTGTTGCTTGATAATTCTGGCTCAATGCGGGGCAGACCCATTTCTGTCGCTGCCACTTGTGCTGATATATTAGGGCGCACATTAGAGAGATGTGGCGTCAAGGTAGAGATTTTAGGCTTTACGACAAAAGCATGGAAAGGCGGCCAATCACGGGAAAAATGGTTGAGTGAAGAGAAGAAGCCAAACCCTGGGCGCTTAAACGATTTGCGCCATATAATTTATAAATCAGCTGACATGCCATGGCGTCGTACACGTGCAAATATCGGCCTTATGATGCGTGAGGGCTTATTAAAAGAAAATATTGATGGCGAGGCATTGTTGTGGGCAAAAGAGCGTTTACATGCGCGCCCTGAACAACGCCGTATCCTCATGGTTATTTCTGATGGTGCGCCTGTTGACGATTCTACCTTGTCAGTTAATGGGGGGAATTATTTAGAGCGTCATTTGCGTGATGTGATTGATGATATTGAAAACAATTCTTCTATAGAGCTCATTGCCATTGGTATTGGCCATGATGTTACGCGTTATTATCAACGTGCCGTTACGATCTCTGATGCAGAAGAGCTAGGGGGTGCCATGACTGAGCATTTAGCAGCCCTTTTTGATGAAGAAAAATCAGATATCCGGTATATGATGAAAGCTAAACATGATATTTCATCAGCAGATAAGCAGAAAAAAATGATGCGTAGACCTGTCAGAGAAGGTCTCTCGCAAACCTATTAAAGGGCTGAGGATAGAAATTACTTTAAATAAGATAGTTTCTCGTATAGAATATATGGAAATAATTGCAAAGACACTTTTTAGTTGATTTTAAGCGAGTTTTCATGCTTTTAAACCATAGCGATCTCCTGCCAATTTATCATAATGGTACAATGATCTTAATTGATGATGAGGAAGATTTTCTATTATCTTTAAAGTCATCCTTAAATCGTAAATTTGCTGTTAGGGGCTTTACCTCGCCTACCAAAGCCTATCAATATATTATGCAGCAGCAGACTCGTTTTGATGATAATTTTCAATTATTTGAATCTTATTATGATGGAGAAGACATTGCTGAAACTGGAGATGATATTGTTTTAATCAAGTCTTCTCAGTTAAAGTCCTATGCTTTTGACATTCAGAGATATGGTTTAATTTCAATTGTTATCATTGATCAAATGATGCCAAGCATTACAGGACTAGAATTATGTAAACAGCTGGAAGCAACGGGCGTTAAAATTATTCTATTAACAGGTCAAATGGCAGATGCTGACACAATAGCTGCCTTTAATGAGGGGCTTATTGATGGTTATGTGAATAAAAAAGATGAAAATTCAATAAAAGATCTTATAAAGTTAATTAATAAGCTCAATATTGAGTTTTTCATTGAGCGTTTGCATTCTTTAAAGTTTATCTTTGATATATCTTCTCGTCAGCCTTTAGGCGACTTTCAAGTCCAAGAAATTATGCAAAAAGCCTATGAGAATTTTCCGTTTTCAGAATATTATTATATTCCAAATGCGCCTGGCTTTTTGTTAGTGAATGAAAAAGGTGAAAGGCAATTTTGCCTATTTGATACAGAAGCACATCAAAAAGACGTTTGTGACTCTATTCATAGTGATTTTGGTGATATTGATCTTGTTAAGGCAATGAGAAGAGGTGAGCTTATCTGCTGGAACCTTCTTGATGATCCTGAAATCGCTTTTTTTAAAGATCCAAAAGCCTTATCGAAAAGGTTGTTTTTATGTCATCAAGAAAAGGGATATAGATGGGCTTTAATCCCTCTTGATAAAACGCCTTTAGAGGTTGAAGCTAATGATTTTTGCTGGAAAGAGTATCAAAAGCAGATGGAAAATATTCCTTTAGATTATGTATAGCATTATCTTTGTAGGCATACCCAATCTGTAGTATCAAGTTCTTTTAACGCTCTCTCACAGACATTTAGGATTTGATCTATATCTTCCTGCTCAAGACTAGCATTGATCGTCATGCGCATCATTGATTTTCCAGCGGGTGTTGCTGGTGGGGAGAAAGGCGATGCGCTAATTTCATTTTTTTCAAAAAATTCTTTAAAAGGTGTCGTCGCTTCATTATCTCCGATAACAATACCTATGATTTGTGCATCGCTGGCACTAACATTATAACCAAGCTCAAGAAGGCCTTGTTTTAGTGTAGCGTGATTATATTTAACCTTAAAACGACGCCAAGGTTCTTCCGCCATAATATCAAGGACTTTATTAAAGCCTGCAACCTCGTACCCTAGCACCGACGTGCTGAATATCATGGGTCTTGCTTCATAGCGGAAAAATTCCATATTATTTTTCGACCCTACAACAACACCGCCGCGTGCTGCCACAGCTTTTGAAAGGCCAATAGTTCTAAAATCTACTAGCTTCTCCAATCCTTTTTCCACCACTAGGCCAGCTCCATCAGGGCCTTGGCATCCAAAAGAATGGGTTTCATCAACGACAATAGTGCAATCTCCCTCTTTTGCGATATGAACAATGTCTGCTAGAGGGGCGATGGTACCTGTAGTGCTATATAGTGCATCAATAACAACAAGGCCTGGGCCATATTTTCTAATTTTCTTATGAAGATCCTCTATGTTATTATGGCGAAAAGGTCGCGCTTTTGCCCGGGCGCATAATATCCCTTCCCACAAGGATGCATGCGCATATTGGTCAATATAAACAGGTGTTTGAGGGCATGCAAAAGCTTGAATAAGCCCCGTATTAGCATTATAGCCAGACATGGTGAGCACAGCATCTTCTGCTTTCACTCTTTTTGCAAAGCGCGTTTCAAAATGATTTAAATCATCAGCGCCTATATCATGCGTGAAAATTCGTGATACGGCATTGCCATGGCCATAATTTTTTAGATGCTTAATTTTTGTATCTATGATGCGCTTATCTTGGGCAAGGCATAAATAATCATTGGTTTGCAGCTCAATTCTATAATCATATTCTGTGCGGTTACGAGAAGTTAAAAAATCACGATTATAGTGTTTGTATTCGTGATTGCTATAAGAAGTAGTTTCGCCTTGAGGTGAAATTGCAAAGTGGTTTTTCATTATTCTACAGCTTTTTATATTGAGCGTTAAACTTTTAATTATAGCTTAAGATAAAAAATATTAAATAGAGAGTATATTAGTTTTTTGGGTTTTACATTGTTTAAGCATTTAAGTGCCGAAACTAAATTTGAAGCCACTAGGTCTAGATTAAAATACTTATCGTGGCTCGGTGTATTAGGTCATCCCCTTTACTATGTTTTTTGGAGCATAGTTTTCCCTCAGGCTTATGAGGGGTTGCTAGTCAGGCTTGTAGCTCTTTTGCCAATTATCGGCTGGTTAATTTGGGATTATAAAATAAAGAATGAAACAAAATTTTTCATTTTTTACTCATATTCTGTTATTGCCTGCACGCTCCCTTTTTTCTTCACCTATATGTATTTAATGAATGAAGCATCGCCTGTATGGCTTGGCTCATTAATTTGTTGTATTTTATATTTAGCTTTAATTGTTGATTTAATAAAGCTCATAATCATGTTTGCTCTTGGCAGTTTATTTGCCTTTGTCGCAGCATATATAGCTGGCTTTAATATGTTGCCAAGCTTAGTTTATCTTGAGCACCTACCCATTGTCGCATTCGCACTTTTAGGCGGCATTACATTTAAGCTAGCTGAGATTATGACAATCAAGAGAAATAATGATCGAGCTATTGCTTTAGCAGGAACGATTGCCCATGAACTGCGCACGCCTATGATGGGTATTAAGCTAGAGCTTGATATGCTTTTGGAAGAAATAGAAAATAATAGTGCTAGTGAAGATTATGAAAATAATCTAAATAACTTATTTCGCCACCATAGAAAGTCCAGCTTTCTTATAGATAGCCTTTTGCAAAATGTACAAACAGGTGAGATTGATACAAAAGGCTTTCAACTGCTACACATAAAAAAGATTATAGACGAGGTTATACTTTATTATCCTTTTTCTCAAACGCAACAAAAGCTAATTGCTTGGGACCATAATCAAGACTTCCTCTTTTATGGCGACACTATGCTTATGGGGCAAGTGTTGATGAATTTAATACGTAATGCTCTTTTTTCAGTCGCTGCAGCAGAAAAAGGCGACATATATATTCATATAGGCTCAGATGAGAAGCATAATTATATTATTGTTGAAGATAGAGGGCTTGGCATGAGTGAAAAAGATATAAGGCATATGTTTGATCGTTTTTATAGCAAATCAAGAGGAGGCGCAGGCCTTGGACTTGCTTTTTGTTATCGTGTCATTATGAGCTTTAAAGGCAATATTTCTTGCCGTTCTATAGAAGGTGAATTTACGCAGGTGAAAATTTCTCTTCCTAAAGTAGGAGGTTAAACTTTATATTATTGAGCTGCATTTTTAAATGAAGCTCTTTCGCGCATCACAAGATTCATATGCTGCCAAAACCCTTCGATAATGGTCTTTAATTGGCCAAAACCTTTATGCAATTCCATACTATCCTCATTCATATAGAGTGAGCGCTTAATTTCGATTTGCATACTATGAAATCCCCAGCTTGGGCGGGCATAATGGTGGGTAATAAAGCCGCCAGCATAAGGCTTATTCATGCGTAGCTTTAGACCATTTTGCTTTAAATAGCTTTGTGCACAATCCACAATTTCAGGATCGCAGCTTGAGCTAAATCGATCGCCAATAACGATATCAATATCTGAGATTGAATATTTGCCACTGCCTATGGAGGGCATAGAATGCAGATCAATGAGTAAGCTCTCTTGCCATGCTGAATGTGTCTTTTTAATTAAAGCTGCAAGTGCGTGATGATAAGGGTTATAAATTGCTGTGAGCCGTTCAACTATTTCTGACTGACAAAGTTTTCTTGCATAAATTTTTTGCCCAAAGCCCACAACGGAAGGAATTACCCCTAACCCATTTCTACTTCTCACTGTGGGGATTACATCAATCCTTTCGCTAATATAGTTTTTAATCATTTTGACATCAATTTCTGTTGGCGCTCGATTTAAATCCACATAGCATCTTGGGTATATAGCACTGAGTGCTGCAATACCAAGCGGCGCGCAAGCGGGTAATAAATGGTCTAAATAAGCGTCTTCAGACGAGCGAAGCTGTAGTAAATTCAAGCGAGATGTTTTAACGAAATTTTCAGGATAATATCTCCCTGAATGAGGAGAATTTACTAAAACAGGAGCAAGACTTGCTTGAGGCTTCCATAGCTTAGCAACATTATTTTCAATATGAATATCCATATCTCATTATGGCCTGTTTTCTTAAAACTGTCACTTCAATAATGAATGTCTCTTGCGGCTAAATATGTTTTTGTATGGTTGGTTCAAATTCAGCAATAACTTTATGGTAGATTTCTTTTTTAAAATCTATAACCAAATCTGGTAGTTTAGAAATCTCTTCCCAACGCCAATCTGAAAATTCAGCTTCGAATTGCCCATTGGCAGGCTCATTTACATTTATGTGTTTTTCATCACCAATAAATTTCAATAATATCCAATGTTGCGCCTGACCTTTATATTTTCCAGCCCAGTTTTTCTTCAAATAAGCTGCAGGGAGGTCATAGCTAAGCCAGTCATGGGTAATAGCGATATATTCCACCTGATCTTCACTGATATTGGTTTCTTCATAGAGCTCTCTTAGCCCAGCAAGCTTTGGGTCTTCATTTATTTCAATACCACCTTGTGGCATTTGCCACAGCTTTTCATTTGCCATATTGGCCTTTTTATTGGATAGGCGTTTTGCAGTGAAAACCTTACCCTCATTATTAAAGACAAGGATACCAACGCAAGGCCGATAAAATTCAGGAGGGTTGAGCATAGTAAATCCCTATAAAGCTATCAT